>URNB01000152.1 GCA_900549055.1 uncultured Oscillospiraceae bacterium | reverse complement strand
TTCCTCCTTTATAAAATTTTTTTCAATGACAATATGTAAACGCGTTTTTCCGCGGTTTACAACAATTCTGTCTCAAAATGTATAGGTTTTGAGACGGATGTTTTTGCGGCGCGATTCTATGAAAATTTTTTTACTTTTTTATAAAAAGGGGTTGCAATATGGAAATAATTGTGTTAAAATGGGAAAGAAATTTAATCGTCTCAAAATCTATACCTTATGAGACGGAAATTAATGCGGAATTCGTAATTCGGAATGCGGAATTATTAATAATAAAGCCTGTTGTTATCGGTTTTCCCGACAGCAACAGGCTGATTTTATATATAATTATTGTGTTGTATAGTTTTTGCTTGAATTAAACCCGTAGCAGCCCCACCGTCATAGCTTTGCAATCCACCGTCTCGGATGTCGCCTCGGTCGGTGCTTCTGCTTCGCAGAGGTGTCCACCGGACACCCGCACCCCAAACACAGGGGAGGCAACAGTCTGTGCAGAAGCTGCAGTTTTGTATATCTAATATCTAATGTCTAAATTGTTGAGTCGGTCGATAAGCCGAGTTCTGTCGAGGACGGTTATCTATCTCGACGCGGGATTGCTCCCTGCGCTCAAGCCGCTTTTCGTAACACGCCGGGCAGGCGTATGGTTACAGTCAGCGTTGCTCCGAATAGGGTTTACAGGATTCCGGCGTTCCCGCGGAATCGGTGAGCTCTTACCTCGCCTTTCCACCCTTACCGCAAACGGGCGATGTATTTCACATCATCAAAGAAAAATTCTAAGCCTTTTGCGGCGGTATATCTCTGTTGCACTTTCCCTAAGGTCACCCTCGGCGGCCGTTAGCCGCTATTCTGCCCTGTGGGGCTCGGACTTTCCTCAGACATTTCTGTCCGCAACCGTCTGACCGACTCAATGATATTTTATCATATTTTGTACTCTGTGTCAAAATCTTTTTCGGGGAATAATATATAATGTTTGGAGGGTGATTTATGAAGAAAAACGATATAAAGTATTTTTTGGCGGCAAATTCGTGCGAGGGCTTTTACTCGGTGTTTGACAAAGCCTATCTGCCCGACGGCGAATGGCGGGCGTATATAATAAAAGGCGGCCCCGGGACGGGCAAGTCCTCGTTTATGAAACGCTTTGCGTCATATGCCGAGAAAAAAGGCTGCAAAGCCTTGCGCTGCCCGTGCAGCTCCGACCCCGATTCGCTTGACGCGGTTATACTGCCCGATAAAAAAATGATTATTCTCGACGGCACCGCACCGCATACGGTGGATCCGTCATATCCCGGGGTGTGCGAAAAGATACTGAACTTCGGCGAATTCTGGAGGGACGGAGATTTCTACGCAAACAGCCGTGAGATAATTGAATTGACTTTAAAAAACAAGGCGCTTCATGCGTCGGCAGCAAGATATCTGCGCGCCGCAGGTCAGCTGATTTCGGACAATTACAAAACCGCGCTTGCCTGCACCGACATATCAAAAACAGAGCAGCTTGCCGCAAGGCTTTGCAAAAGGCTGATTCCGATAAAGAAAAATTCCGTCGGTCGGGAATGGGTGCGCTTTATAGGCGGAATAACGCCGAAGGGCATAAACACCTTTACGGAAACGGCGGAATGTGAAGCGGAAAGACTTGTTATAATAAGTGACAGATACGGCAGCGCCTCGAATATAATTATTAATGCGGCAAGAGGATATGCCCTGGCTGCGGGCTATGAAATAATCACGCTTAAAAACCCGTTTTTGCCGTCGCTTATAACCGACCATGTTATAATACCCGAATTAAAGCTTGCGTTCGTGACCGAAAACGATTACGCAAAATTTGCAAGCACGGAGCGCAGGGTGCATTCAAGACGGTTTGTTGCACTTAAAAAGCTGCATTTAAGCAACGAAAGAATGAAATTCAACCGAAAGGCAGCCGCTTCGCTTCTTGAATCTGCCGCAGCGACTTTGCAAAAGGCAAAATCGGTACATGATGAATTGGAAGCATTTTACATCGGCGCAATGGATTTTAAAGCACTCGATTCATACTATGAGGGTTTTTTGAAGAATATATAATGTCTACTGAATAATTGCATTAGCAAATGCAATTATATAAAATCGAG
>URNB01000151.1 GCA_900549055.1 uncultured Oscillospiraceae bacterium | reverse complement strand
TTTGCTAATGCAATTATTCAGCAGACATTATTTTATTTCCATTTTAATATCACCCGTGCCGGTTTTGATTTCACATCTGCCGCCGGCTGCCGTTTTCGGCACATCGACACTGCCCGTGTCCGTATCGGTGATAAACACCTTATCGGTAAGCAGACTGCCGCGCACATTTCCGGTGCCGGTTTTTACATACAGCTTTTCCGCGTCACAGCCGCTGAATTTCACATCGCCCGTGCTTCTTTTAACCGAAAGCCTATTTTCGGCAATCACATTATTCAGGGCTATACTTCCGGTAGCTCCGTCCGATATAAAGCTTTTGCAGGAAATATCGGTAAGGTCGGCTTCACCGGTCGAAACGCCTACCGCAATATCGCCGGCACAGGTCACGCCCGAAGCCGTAACGGAGCCCGTGGTAACCGAAAGGTCGAGGGAATCGGCGGCGGTGTCCTTTATAAAAATATTCCCGGCGGTCGTTTTTATCTTTACTGCTTTCTGCGCGGATGCGAAAAAATCGATATTGCCGGTGCTCAAAGAAATATCGGCGCTTTCAAACGCCAAATCCTTCGGTATTTCGGCGCTTCCGTCGCCTGCGTGAACGGAAAGCGTACCGTATTCCTTTTCGGGAAGATAAATCGTTATCTTCGGCGAAGCAAAATAAAAGCCGATATAATCATACCATGATTTTTGCTCATTGATTTCAACGGTAAGCGTGCCGTTTACAGCGGTGACCGAATGCTTTGCGTTTTCCTCCTCGCTGCACACTACCATGCATTTTCCGTCATCCGACCGAATGATTTCGATATCAGCGTTATTTGTTGTTACGGATATATTTTTAAAGACTTCGGAAATTTCATGCGTATTTGTTTCAAGACTGACCGTTGAAAGCTTCGCGAAATCCCACCCGAGCACCGACATTGTGCCCGCAAAAAGAATACATCCCGCAAGCACAAGAGCCGCCGCTGCCGCAAGCCATATTTTTGCTGCCCTTTTCATTATGCTTCCCCCTTTCCGATAAAGCGGTTTTTTATCCCTATGGTTATCTTCCTTGTAAGAATCAAAATTCCTCTTGCAGTCTCCCTGCAGCCGAAGAACATAAATATCGAAAGCCCCGCGCATATAATTCCCGCCGAAAGCGTAACAATCCCCGAAGCGCCGCTGCCGCCCGCGGCAAGCAGAACGCATAACGGCACACTGCCGACCGCACAAACCGCAAGCGAAACGAAGACCGACCACAGCGAAACGATTACAGCCCACACCGAAACATAAAGCGAGAAGATCACTGCGGCGGCGGCAATCAATATTGACAGCCAAACAGGAGAGCCGAGTGCCAAAAGAATGATTTCCCATGCCCTAAGCCGTCTTTTCGGCTTTATTCTTTCCTTGGCGAGCTTTGCAAGGGGAATATCGGCTACGGTCTGCCTGACGATTTCGTCCGCGTCGCCTATCTCCGCGACTGCCGCATCCTCCGAAAGACCCTCCTCTATCCTGTCGTCAAGCATTTCGCCGTAAAACGCCAGGCGCTCCTCAATATCATTCTGCGGCAAGCCGGATAAGCCCTTCCGCAGCTCGGTCAAAAATTCCTGTTTATTCATTGCCGTTATCCTCCTTTGTTACAAATTGATAAATTGCCGTAATTTCCTTCCACTCCGACTTAAATTCTTCAATACGCCGAAGTCCCGCCGCCGTTATGCGGTAATATTTTCGAAGCCTGCCGCCGTGCTCTGCGGTGCGAACAGTCAACATGCTCGCCGTTTCCAGACGTTTTAAAACAGTGTACAGGGTCGATTCGGAAAGCTCGATGTACGGCTTCATGTCTTTAATGATCTTATACCCGTATGAATCCTCGCTCTTGATAGCTGCCAAAACACAGACATCCAAGAGACCTCTCTTTAACTGACCGTCCATACCATACCTCCTTTTGCATAATACATCGTAACACGAAGTATATACTTTGTCAATACCTTTCTTAAAATTTTCCGAAAAAACATAAAATAAGCCAAAACCGAAGGCCCTTTCATGACCTTCGGTTTTGGCTTTTCATATACGGAACTTTATCGCCTTAAATAATGTCTGCTGAATAATTGCATTAGCAAATGCAATTATATAAAATCGAG
>URNB01000150.1 GCA_900549055.1 uncultured Oscillospiraceae bacterium | reverse complement strand
TTAAGCCCGCCGCCTGCTTGTGCCCGCCGAATTTTGTAAGCAGCGAGGAAGCATATTTTATTGCGTCAAAAACCGCAAAGCCCTCAATGCTGCGGGCAGAACCGGATGATACATCACCGTTTTCGGATATCACGACCGAGGGCTTGCCGTAGCGCTCGGTTATCCTTGCCGCCGCTATGCCCACAACGCCCGGGTGCCAGCCTTTACCGCTGACTACTATGACCCTGCGGTGGTCAAGCCCTTCTTTTTCTATAGTCTCTGCCGCTTTTTTGAAAATTTCATTTTCGGTTTCGCGGCGCTCTGTGTTAAGCTCATCTATCCTTTTCGCAAGCTTGAGCGCTTCGGATTCATTATCTGTAGTGAGGAGCCTGAATGCAATATCGGCATTACCGAGCCTTCCCGCCGCGTTTATTCTCGGCGCTATTCCGAAGGCTATTCGGGAGGCGTTCATATCGCCGCATTTGATTCCCGCAACGCTCATAATTGCCGAAAGCCCCGCAGACGGCGCACTTTTAAGCTTTTTTATTCCATCCTTAACAATGCTGCGGTTTTCGCCCTTCAGCGGCATAATGTCAGCGGTGACGGCAACACTTAAAATATCGGCGTATTCAGACAGCAGCTCCTCCGGCTCTGCACCCTCGGCTACGCATATCAGCCGAAATACAACCTCCGCACCGCATATTTCCTTAAACTCAGACGGGCAGTCGGCTCTGTGCGGGTCTACCACAGCGTCCGCAGGCGGCAATACCTCTCCCGGTAAATGGTGATCGGTGACGATTATGCCGATACCGAGCTCTTTAGCTCTTTCGACTTCCCTGATACAGGAAATTCCGTTATCCACGGTTATGATAAGCCCAACGCCGTCCGCTGCTAATTTTTCCACCGCGGGAATATTCATCCCGTAGCCCTCGTCCATGCGGTCGGGAATATAACAGACGCAGTCACACCCGCGGCCTTTAAGATAGCTATACATAATTGCGGAGGAGCTTACGCCGTCGCAGTCGTAATCACCGAAAACGGCGATTCTCACGCCGTTTTCCGCGGCTTTGTTCAGAATATCCGCAGCCTTGTCGATATCGGCTGACAGAAACGGATCGGAAAAGCACGGCTCGTCCGCTAAAAACTCTTCAAGCTTATCGGGGTCTGTATACCCGCGCGAGGAGGCTATGAGCGCAACAATCGGGTCAACGCCGCACTCCTCGGCAAGCTCTTTTGCGAGCGCCTTGTCAAGCTCTGCGGTAAGCCATTTTTTCATTCCCATTTCCGTCACCTGCCTTTTTTCTCTGTATAACGGTTATTTTACCACCGTTTCGCCTTTTTTTCAACTTTTTTATAAAAAAACTGCCGCAATGATGCAGCAGCCCGGTTTTTCTTAATTAATGCCTGCTGAACAATTCAAAAGTACCTTAACCCGAGCATGTTGGTGTAAACTTTTGAATTGTTCAGGTGCAAGGTTTTTGCGCAATTTTGCGAAAAAACCTTGCACTTTAAAAAGAATCACATTTTGATTCTTTTTAAAATCAGGCGACAATCAATGGATACTGACGGTCAAAACAAAGGTTTTGACCCATAAAATCGAGATTTTAACTCGATTTTATATAATTGCATTTATTAATGCAATTATTCAGTAGACATTAATTATTTATGTGTTTTTATGCGTTTATTCATGAAGATCCGTGCCGATAAAGCCGGTCTCCTTGAAATCCCTCATATTATGGCGAATAATGTAATCTATGTAAGCCGCCGTCATTTTCGCGGTGAGCAGATAGCCCTGCGGATTCATATGACCGCGCAGATAGAAATTCTCCTTAAATTTCTCATCATATTCGGGAGCGTACTCAAACAAATCCAAAACATATGTATTGTCGTATCTTTCGGCAAAGGAATGCAGCAGCTCGCGGTGCTGTATTTTAAGGCTGCGCCAATTATCATCGTCGCTTGATTCGCGCGGCAAGGTCATAAGGAAGAATTTCGCGCGCGGCTGTATTTTTTTGTATTTTTCTATTATCTTTGCATAGTAATAGGCAAAGGTTTCTCTGTTATCGGGATCTTCCGAGTTGATGTCATCGCAGGAGCCCACCCTCTGATGAAGCCCCAAAAGATCGTTTACACCCAGCGCCATTA
>URNB01000149.1 GCA_900549055.1 uncultured Oscillospiraceae bacterium | reverse complement strand
CGCGGCGTGCTCTCGGCGAGCGATGATAAGCGGCAGCCGACGGTTATCGACATAATACCGGAAAAATTACGACGGAACGGGCTGTTCCCGGTGGGAAGACTCGATAAGGACACTACCGGGCTGCTTATTATAACCGACGACGGCGATTTTGCACACAGAGTGCTGTCCCCGAAAAAGGAAATTTTCAAGACCTACATTGCCGTTTTGGATGGTGAAATAACTCCGGATATGCCCGAAAAATTTTTAAACGGAATAGTTTTGGCGGACGGAGCAAAATGCCGAAGAGCGTTTTTAAGGCGCATGGATAAAAATACGGCTGAAATTAAAATCTGCGAGGGAAAATTCCACCAAATAAAGCGAATGTTCGGCACTGTGGGACTCGGCGTAAACGCGCTTGAAAGGACGGCTGTCGGCAATTTTCATTTGCCCGAAGACCTGCCGCAGGGCGCCTGCTCGGAGACCGATTCGGAAGCTCTCGAAAGCATATTTTCCGACGGATAATGCCCTAATATGCATATTAAACAAAACATTTCTTTTAACATTGGATATATTTTGCATAGCAATTTTAAAGGCGTTTTGGTATAATAACAAAGTAAACTCAAGCAAATTTTTTAGGAGGCTGCAATATGGCAAGTTTGTCTTTACGTAACGTATACAAAAGATACCCGGGCGGCGTTACGGCTGTTTCGGATTTTAACCTGGAGATTAAGGATAAAGAGTTTATAATTCTCGTTGGTCCTTCAGGTTGCGGTAAGTCCACTACCCTCAGAATGGTAGCAGGTCTTGAGGAAATTTCCGACGGTGAGATCTACATCGGTGACAAGCTTGTTAATGATGTTGCTCCTAAGGATCGCGATATCGCGATGGTTTTCCAGAACTATGCACTTTATCCGCATATGACTGTTTTTGACAACATGGCTTTCGGTCTTAAGCTTCGTAAAACCCCGAAGGATGAGATTAAGCGCCGTGTTGAAGAAGCAGCCCGTATTCTTGATATTTCACACCTGTTAGAGCGTAAGCCGAAGGCTTTGTCCGGCGGTCAGCGTCAGCGTGTTGCCTTGGGTCGTGCTATAGTCCGTGAGCCGAAGGTATTCCTTCTTGACGAACCGCTTTCCAACTTGGACGCTAAACTCCGCGCACAGATGCGTACCGAAATTTCGAAGCTCCATCAGCGTTTGGGAACAACCTTCATTTATGTTACCCACGACCAGACAGAGGCTATGACAATGGGTACCCGCATCGTTGTTATGAAGAGCGGTCTTATTCAGCAGGTTGATACCCCGAATAACCTTTATCTCTATCCCTGCAACCTTTTCGTTGCCGGATTTATCGGTTCTCCGCAGATGAACTTTATCGAGTCCAAGCTTCTTAAAGAGGGCGACGATTATCTCGTAGAGTTCGGCTCCGAGGATACAAAGACCCGCGCCGGTGTTAAGTATAAAATTAAGCTTCCGGCTTCAAAGAATAAGGATAACTGCCTTGAGGCTTATGCCGGCAAGGAAGTTATTATGGGTATCCGTCCTGAGAATGTTCACAATGAGGAAGACCTCATCGCTATCCATAAGGACGGCTTGGTAGAGGCTGATGTTGAGGTTACCGAGCTTATGGGTGCCGAGACCTACCTCTATATGAACTGCGAGGGTCAGTCGATTAATGCTCGCGTTAGCCCGACTAACACCGCTCGCCCCGGCGATAAGATTACAATTGCATTTGAAACCGCTAAGATTCACCTTTTTGATAAGGATACAGAGCTTACGATTTGCAATTGATTTTGAAATTGGTTTTATAACTATTTCCCCGATAAAAAGCCCGGAGTTTCTTCCGGGCTTTTTGAGCTTCGGTTTGAAAAGCTTATTTTGCCGCCTAAAATTTCGGAAAGACCGTTTAAACGCAAAAAAAATTAAAACACGGCAAAAAAACCTTGATTATTAATGCAACATGTGTTATAATAATTTTCGTTGTGAAAAACACAACCTGCGCTGATAGCTCAGCTGGATAGAGCATCTGCCTTCTAAGCAGAGGGTCGGGGGTTCGAGTCCCTTTCAGCGCGCCAATCGAAGCAGTAAGCTGCAACTCGGCTTGCTGCTTTTTTTAGTGAGTGCATATCACCCCAATCGGACTGCGCCGTAGCTTGTCCTCTCGGAAGGGACTCTCGCTATTCAAACAGTCCGCAGGACTGTTTAAAAC
>URNB01000148.1 GCA_900549055.1 uncultured Oscillospiraceae bacterium | reverse complement strand
ACCATAAAGTCACTGCTATTTTAATTTTGTTTCAACTTGCTATTGCAATTTGCGATTATAATTTATTTTATTCAAGATTAAGCCTTTTTGAAAGGAAGTGCCGCGTTATGAAAAAATATGCGGCGGCAAGAATAAGGCTGTAAACCGTGAGCAGAGCTATGAATATCTGAAAAAAGCCGACGGTAAAGGTTGCGGCCTCCATTATATCCTGAAGAAAAAACACCGCAATTATCATAATAAATGTGTTTATAACCTGAACTGCGGCGTAAAGGCCGATGTATGCCACAACCGCACCGCCTATTCTGTTTTTAAACTGCTGACCTATCGCGATAGCGGCGTAAAACATTAGAAGCGATTGGAACATACCTATAACAGCGGCGATAATAAGCTCCGCCGATATACTTATAAGCTGACCCGAGGTAAGCATCTGCCCGGCAGCCTCAAGCCCGGTGCACAGCGCTTCAATAATCTCTCGAAGCGTATCGGTTCCCGCCACCATTATAAGCAGTGATGCAATGACCGATATAAAATCGATAATTATAACCAAAACCCCGCAAAGCAGCTTGCAAACGATATGCTGCGTGGCACTGAACGGAAGAGTAAAGGTCAAATATCCCTCACCCGACAAAAGGTTTTTATAAAACCGCATTACCACAACGACCATGCCCACAACAAAAACCGCGACTATTGAAAAAAAGTAGATTGTGGTGCTGATTCGCGAGGGGATTTGCAGCAGCACATTATCAGTTTTAATAAGAAGCGACAATCTGCTTAACAACGCAAAGCCCAAAACCGCCGCATACACGGGCAGAAGATTCCTGAAAAGTGAATACAACTCATATTTATACAGCTTTTTTAACATCTGAATACCTCCCTGAACAACTCATCTACACTCTTGCCCTCACGCATACGGATGTTATCCACCGTATCGCAAAGCACAATATCCCCGCGGTTTATAAAAATAACATCGCTCAATATCTGCTCAACATCGGCGATCAAATGGGTGGATATTATGATCGTCGCATTTTCATTGTAGTTGCTTATTATCGTACGCAGAATATAATCTCTGGTAGCGGGATCTACGCCGGCTATCGGCTCGTCAAGCATATAAAGCTCCGCTTCCCTGCTCATCACCAAGATTAACGCAACCTTCTCCTGCGTTCCTTTTGAAAGAGTTTTTATCTTGCGCTTTCTGTCAATTCCCAGGCTTTCAAGCATTGCGTCCGCCCGCTCACGCCTGAAATCGGAGTAAAAATCGGCGAAATAATTTATCATTCCGTCAACCGTCATCCACTGCGCCAAAAAATTTCTGTCCGGCAAATATGATACAAGCTTTTTCGTCTCAACCCCAATAGGTTTGCCGTCTATCAGCATTTCGCCCCGCGTAGGAGTCAGCAGACCGTTAGCTATTTTAATAAGCGTTGTCTTGCCGCTGCCGTTAGGGCCTAAAAGCCCCACTATTCTGCCCTTCGCCACCTGCAGATTGACAGAAGACAGCGCTATTGCGTTTTTATAAATCTTTGAAAGACCTTTGCATTCGAGAATATTCTCCATCAATTTATTCCTCCCCATTCAGTACACTGTTTAAAGCTGCGGAAATTTCACCGCCGTCAAGCCCCAGAGATTTCATGCGCGACGCAAATTCCCGAGTCTGCTTTAATACATATTCGGTTCTGTACGCCGCTATTTTCTCCGTATCCTCGGTAACATAGCGGCCTTCCCCGCGCCTGACATAAATTATTCCGCCGTCCTCCGCAGTCGTAAGCGCGCGCTGCATCGTGTTCGGATTTACTCCCGCCTCAAGCGCCAAATCACGCACCGCATTCAACCTGTAGCCCGGCGGATATTCCCCGCTTATTATCTTCAGAACAATTATATCGGCAATCTGCTGAAAAATCGGCCTGTCTGTCGAAAAGCTCCAAGCCATCCTATCACCTCATTGTATTATTACGCTAATACAATAATACAACATGCATTTCAAAATGTCAAGAAAATTATCGGGAAAAATTAAAAAATGTATGTGTTAAAATGATGCAACCCGATAAAAAGAGAAGTTATCTTCCGAATACGGTATAATGAATTCACCCCAAAACCAAATACCGAAATGAAGTAACTTCTCATGAATATAGTAACCGGACCGATGTCAATAAAGCAGACAGCAAAAAATCAAATCCGAACTTAACATCGACCGACTAT
>URNB01000147.1 GCA_900549055.1 uncultured Oscillospiraceae bacterium | reverse complement strand
TGCCGATATTGGCAGAACTCATCTTTCCGCAATAGAGCGTGGAGAACGTAAGCCGGACGGAGGGAAAAGAATCTGTTCAAAAGAGCTTTGAGGAAATGACGGACGAGGAAGCATTTGAGGCTTCGCTCAGCAGCTTAACGGGCGACCAGAAGGTCGAAGGTACGGTTATTGCTGTTAACCCCGGAGAAATTTCGGTGGACATCGGCAGAGGTGTCACCGGATATGTTACAGCGGACGAGTATTCTTCTGATCCCGATGTAAAGCTTATGGACGAGGTAAAGGCGGGTGATAAGCTTAATCTTATCATTATGAAGATTAATGACCAGGAAGGAACCGCAATGCTTTCAAAGCGTCGTTACGATGCTATTGCCGGTTGGGACAATATAGTTGCCGCCAAGGATTCCGGAGAGATCGTTACAGGCTTTGTTAAGGATGTTATTAAGGGCGGCGTTGTGGCTTATTCCAATAATGTTCGCGTTTTCATCCCCGCTTCGCAGGCAACCGCTTCCCGCGGTGAATCCCTTGAGGATCTGAAGGGTAAGGAGGTTTCCTTCCGCATTATCGAAATCGGAAGAGGCCGCAGAGCGGTAGGCTCTATCCGCAGCGTGCTCAAGGAGCAGCGCAAGGCGGCAGAGGATAAGATTTGGGAGACCATCGCAGTGGGCGACCGCTTCACGGGTGTTGTTAAGTCAATCACAAGCTACGGCGCTTTTGTTGATATCGGCGGGGTAGACGGAATGGTTCATATTTCCGAGCTTTCCTGGCAGAGAATAAAGAACCCGTCGGAGGTAGTGCTTGTAGGCGATACCGTTGAGGTTTATGTTAAGGCGCTCGACCCCGAAAAGAGAAAGATATCTCTCGGCTACAAGAAGGCAGAGGATAATCCGTGGGTTATTTTTGAGAATAACTACCATGTGGGCGATACCGTTAAGGTTACTGTTGTCAGCATGACTACATACGGCGCATTTGCCCGTATAATTCCGGGTATTGACGGTCTTATCCACATTTCGCAGATTGCCGATAAGCACATTGCAAAGCCGCAGGATGAGCTGACCGTGGGTCAGGAGGTTGACGCAAAGATCATTGCCATCGATTCCGAAAAGAAGCGCGTAAGCCTTTCTATCCGTGCGCTTTTAGAGCCTGAAAAGGCTGAAGAGGCTGCTCCTGCCGTTTCCGAAGCGGATGAAACCGTTTACGAAACTCCCGATGAGGCTGCAGCACCGGCAGAGACCGAAGGACAGGCAGAGGAATAATCCGGATAAAATCGAATAAGCTTTATTCTATGAAGAGGACTCCCGTCACAAGGAGTCCTCTTTTAGATATTAGATTCCTGACGGCAGATATTAGATATGCAAGCACAGTTTCGGCGCAGATATCGGTTTTCCGATTTGCCTGTGTCGGCAAAAGACGATCGGGCGGGGCAATCAGCTGCAGAATCTGTGTGCGCCTATCGTGGTTATCACGGGACGGGAGAATATCCACTTGCTTGTGGCGGTTGAGGGATTGTAATAATATATCGCACCGCCGCTCGGGTCAAGCCCGTTGATTGCGTCGCGGGCGGCGGAATAGGCGCTGTCGGCTATCGGTTCATAGAACTGCCCGTCGTAAAGGCAGGAAAACGCGCCTTTTTGGTAAATAACGCCCGAAAGCGTATCCGGAAACGAAGGGTGCTCTATTCGGTTAAGTATTACCGCGCCCACCGCTACCTGACCGAGATAGCTCTCGCCCCGTGCCTCGGCGGAGATTATTCTCGCAAGCAGCTCAAAGTCCGCCGAGGAGTATCCGCCGGAGGACGATTCGTTTATACCGAGTGCCTTAAGAGTTTTCTCGCCCGCAATGCCGTCGGCATCAAGTCCGTTATCCCGCTGAAAGGCGATAACGGCATTTTTTGTGCGCGTGCCGAATATGCCGTCGGTATTGTAGGTATAGTAGCCCTTACTCTTGAGTGCCTCCTGAATTTTTCTGACCTCATCGGAGCGTGACCCCATTTTTGAAAGCGCCGCTGCGGTTATACCGCATATGGCGAGCAGCAGCGACAGGGTCATTGCAAATATAAAAAACCGTTTCATTTAACCGCTTCCCTTATATTTTTTGTTAATATATTTCCCGCATTTTATAAAAATATTCAAAAAAATACAGAGCATACTTTCTTTCGCCAAAAAAAGCTTTAACTCTGCAGGGGGCTTCGACAAAATAAACAAACCGCAGGCGTTATAATAGGCTTGAAACAGTTTATGATAATACGGCGGTGATTTCAATTGAAGGATGTTATAAGATCTGCGCCCGTAAGGGCGCTCGGAACGAACAGAGATATTGCCGCGGCGGCAGGATGGCATGTACTGACCGCCGTGGCAGGGCTTGTTGCGTCGCATGCGGTAATAGCGGACAGGCTGATTCCTTTCGGGCTGTCGTTTGCGGCAGGAATACCTGCGGCATTTGCTCCGTCAGCTGCGGTCGGTGCCTTTTTGGGATATCTGGTTTCTCCTCTCGAAAGCGGTAATTTTCGTTATATAGCGGGGGTACTCGGCGTAATTGCGCTGCGGCTTTTTGCCTCATTATCAGAAAAAATATCAAAAAATCGATGATTAATGGTAAGCTTGTGATAGAATGAAAAAAAGAGAAAAGCATAAAGGATGTAGTTGTGGAGAATATTTGTTATGATTAGA
>URNB01000146.1 GCA_900549055.1 uncultured Oscillospiraceae bacterium | reverse complement strand
ACTATAGGCTTCAGATACAAAACGGGTATTCGCGTTCGCTCGAGGAGCTGCTGTCGGGTGTGAACAATATCTCTGTGATTTTGAAAAAAGCCGAATACACAAGCTCTGCGAAGCAGATGAGCAATATGGCGGCACAGCTGCTTACCGAATCGGAAAATGCGAAAAACGCGCTTTCGAATCTGCCGAACGGCGGTGAACTGACGGTTTTGAACCGTTTTCTGTCGCAGGTGGGGAATTACGCAATGTCGGTTTCCAAAAGTCTGGCGGACGGAAAAGAAAATGCTGAATATGCGGAGAATATAAGGCTGCTTAAAAATACCGCCGAAAAAATATCCGATGCGATTGAGGAGGCGGATATTACCTACGGCACTTCCGACAAATGGGCGGAGGAGCTTGACCGTAAAATAGGGGAGAACGTACCGCAGGAGTCGCTTGCGGGGGCGCTCGGTTCGCTTGAAGAGAGCCTTTCGGATTATCCGACCCTTGTTTACGACGGACCGTATTCCGATCACATTTTGGAAAAAGAGCCGGAAATGATTAAAAACGCCGCCGAAATAAGCGAGCATGAGGCGCTTGAAAAGGCGGCGGAAATAACGGGGCTTAAAGCGGATGAGCTGACTATGGACGAGAAAACCTCGGGGAAGATTTCAGTTTACCGTTTTTCGGCGAACGGCGCTGTCGCGGCGATAAGCTGCCGCGGCGGGCATCCCGTTTATATGCGCAAAACGGGTAAAATGGGGGATTTTATCCTTGAGTACCGTCAGGCGCTCGATAAGGCGAAAAGATATCTTGAAAAAATAGGTCTTGCGGGCTTTAAGGAAACCTACTATTTCACCGACGAGGGCGTTTGCGTTATAAATTTTGCCTATCTTGACGGCAGAACCGTGTGCTACACCGATCTTGTGAAGGTGGGCGTTGCGATGGACAGCGGCGAAATAATGCTTTTGGAGACGAGCGGATATCTTTCAAACCATACCGACCGCGCCTTTGAAAGCCCGGCGGTGACAATAGAAAAAGCCGCTGAAAAGGTGAATAAAAAGCTTAAAATACGGAATATGGAGCTGACCCTTATTCCTACCGACTCGGGCGGGGAGGTGCGTTGCTATGAATTCCTTTGCGAAACCGAGGATGAGCAGGAAATTTTAATATATATTAATGCCGTGACGGGTGAAGAGGAGCGCATTTTAATACTGCTTAAAAGCGATGGCGGAACTCTTGTAAAATAATACTTGATTTTTTTATAGGTTTGTGGTAGAATGATAAGGCTGTTTGAAACGGAAGGTGTTTTTCTGCGCCGTTTTTAACAGGTGCATTTGATTTCACCCGGCCTTACGGGGTGGGTTCATTGCCGAAAACGACATTGAAGCGGATGGTCCTCTGTCAACTTGTTGAGTACGAACATCTGGTATTATTTAAGGAGGAAGAAAAAATGGACGTAATCAAAGAGCTTACCGCAGATATGCTCAAAAAAGACGCACCCGAAATTCTTATAGGAAGCACCGTTAAGGTACACGTGAGAATCAAAGAGGGCGAGAAGGAAAGAATACAGGTGTTTGAAGGCACTGTTATCGCTAAGAACAACAGCGGAATTGCCGAGACCTTCACCGTTCGCCGCGTTTCCTATGGCGTAGGCGTTGAGCGTGTTTTCCCGGTACATTCACCGAATGTTGCCAAGGTTGAGCTTGTTCGCAAGGGTAAGATCCGCAGAGCCAAGCTTTATTATCTGCGTGACAGAGTCGGTAAGGCTGCTAAGGTTAAAGAGCTTATCGGTTAATCAAAAAAAGAAGGAAGGGGGACGGTTTATACTGTCTCCCTTTTTGCTATAAAAAATACAGGCAACCAAGAAAAGGGCGGTGCGTTATGGAAGAAGAGAAAGAAATTAAAACCGACACGGATATAAAAGAAGCTTCGGAGTTGAAGAATGAAGCGGGCTTTAACATAAGCGCGGAGTACGCCGAAAGTCTGCCCGATACAAAGCCCGAACCCGAAAAACGGAGCACGGCTTCTGAACTGTTTGAATGGCTTGACGTTCTTGTCACCGCCATAATATCGGTCGTTGTCATATTCAGCTTTATTTTCCGAGTTGCCACAATAAGCGGCAGATCAATGACAAATACGCTGCAGGACGCCGATAAGGTTATAATAACCAATCTTGCCTATACGCCAAAAAGGGGCGATATAGTCGTAATATCGCGTAATGCCGACAATTCGGTCGAAAGCGTTAAAACCGGTCAGGTACCGATTATAAAGCGCGTTATCGCGACAGGCGGTCAAACGGTTGATATCGATTTTGAGCGCGGTGTGGTATCTGTTGACGGCAAGGAGCTTGACGAGCCATATACCCGAACCCCCACCACCAGCAAATATGATGTGGAATTCCCTATTTATGTGCCGGAGGGGTATATTTTTGTGCTGGGCGATAACCGCAACAATTCTATGGACAGCCGTGATTCCCGAATAGGCGACGGAGGACTGGTTGACACAAGGTATGTTTTGGGTCATGCGGTGCTGCGCGTTTTCCCGTTTTCAAGCTTCGGAAGGTTGTATAATAAATAAACGCTCGGGATGTGCGGCGGTTTATTTAATGCCTGCTGAACAATTCAAAAGTACCTTAACCAAGCATGCAGGTGTAAACTTTTGAATTGTTCAGGTGCAAGGTTTTTGCGCAATTTTGCGAAAA
>URNB01000145.1 GCA_900549055.1 uncultured Oscillospiraceae bacterium | reverse complement strand
TATTAAAACGGCAGTAACGATTTTAAGCGCCGTAACAAAGCTTTTTACCGTATAATTTTGCGCATTTAACTGTTTTATTCATAGCATTAACCTCTTTACAACAGTTTTCTTATGTGCTAAAATTATAATCAAATATGAGCGTTTTAACAATATACGGCGCTGCTATTGATTAAAAATCAAAAATATCGATTATAAACAATCATATAAGAAATAAATCGAAAGCGGGAAATTTTATGTACGGCATAGAGCGTCAGGAAAAAATATTGAGTCTCTTATCGGAAAATGTAAGCATAAGCGTTAATAAGCTTTCAAAGCTGCTTTATGTAAGTCAGCCCACTGTCAGGCGGGATCTGAGCGAGCTTGAACGGCAGAAAAAGGTGATCCGAACGCACGGCGGGGTAGTAATAAGAAATGCCCCCGATAACGAAATACCGCTTTTGTGGCGCGAGGAGCAGAATAACGCTTCAAAAAAGAAGATATCGGAAAAAGCCGCGGAATATATACATAACGGCGACATTATTTTTATGGACGCTTCGTCCACCGTTTCCTATATAATACCGCATTTAAAAAGCTTCACCGATATAATCGTTGTGACTAACAGCCCCAAAATATCGCTGAAATTAGGTGAGGAGCGCATAAAAAATTACTGCGCGGGAGGGCTTCTTCTGCAGCATTCGATTGCTTACATCGGCTCCGAAGCCGAAGCCTTTGTTTCTCATTTCAATGCCGATATATTTTTCTTTTCAAGCCGCGGCTATACAGAGGGCGGGTTCATAACCGATTCCTCCGCGGAAGAGGCGTGCGTGAAAAAAGCAATGCTTAAAAATGCCGCCAAAAGCTTTTATTTATGCGATTCCAGCAAGAAAAACAAGAAATATATGTATAACATCTGCCGAACGGACGAGGTCTCCGTAATCACCGAATTGCCGTGATTTTTTCTGTTTATATGTCGGGTATTGCTTTTAATTGTAAATTAAAGTATAATTAATATACTGCGCTGACAGGTGCGGCATGTATATAAGAAAAAACGAGGTGCGGTGTTAATGTTTTCGGAGCTTAAAAGCGTGGGACTCTTCGGCATTGATTCTTATATGATTGAGGTTGAAGCCGATATATCGTCGGGTCTTCCCGCCTTTGATATAGTCGGTCTCCCCGATGCTGCGGTCAAGGAATCGCGCGACAGGGTGCGTGCGGCGCTTAAAAACTGCGGCTTTAAATTCCCCATCGGGCGGATAACCATAAATCTCGCTCCGGCGGATCTGAAAAAGGAAGGCTCGATATACGATCTGCCGGTGCTTATAGCAATCCTCAAGGCATCCGGTCAGCTAGATGCCGATATAGGAGACAGTGTTTTTATAGGCGAGGTTTCGCTTGACGGAAGATTAAGACCCGTCGGCGGCGTTCTCGCCATAACCATAACCGCGCTCAAAAGCGGCATAAAAAATGTTTTCGTCCCCGAGGAAAACGCGGCGGAGGCTGCAATAATCGAAGGGATAAATGTATACGGAATCAACAATATAAAGCAGCTGATAGCCCACCTTACGGGAACCGACACCTTAACCCCCATGCCAGTTACCGAAATAAATGCGCCCGCCCTTTCGGACGCGGTGGATTTCAGCGATGTTAAAGGGCAGTTCGCCGCCAAAAAGGCTCTTGAGGTTGCAGCTGCGGGCGGGCATAATATCCTGCTTATAGGGCCTCCCGGAGCCGGCAAAAGCATGCTTGCAAAGCGGCTTCCCACAATTTTGCCGGAAATGACCTTTGAGGAATCGATCGAAACCACGAAAATTCATTCCATAGCCGGAATTCTTGATAAAAATAACCCATTTGTCCGCGTCCGCCCCTTCCGCTCACCGCACCACACGGTATCGCCCGCAGGCATAACCGGCGGCGGTTCTGTTCCGAAGCCGGGTGAAATATCGCTTGCGCATAACGGCGTGCTTTTTCTTGATGAGCTGCCCGAATTCCGCCGCGATGTTACCGAGGCGCTCCGTCAGCCGCTTGAGGACGGTAAGGTGACCATTTCCCGCGTTGCGGGCACGCTTACATATCCAAGCTCGATTATGCTTGTTGCCGCCATGAATCCCTGCCCGTGCGGATTTTTCGGGCATCCCACAAAGGAGTGCATCTGCTCGCCCAAAGCGGTTCGCAATTATCTCAACAGAATTTCAGGCCCGATGCTTGACCGTATTGATATCCATGTTGAAGTGCCGCCGGTCAACTTTGAGGAGCTTAACTCCTCGTCTGAGGAGGAGACCTCGGCTGAAATAAGGGAGCGTGTAAACCGCGCAAGAAAGCTCCAGATTGAGCGCTACCGCGGCACGGGAGTATCCTGCAACGCAAGACTTACCCCCGCTATGCTTAAAAAATACTGCGTTACCGACAGTGCGGCCGACGGATACCTGCAGCTTGCGTTCGACAGGCTCGGAATGTCCGCAAGAGCCTATGACCGAATTTTAAAGATTGCAAGAACTATAGCCGACCTTGACGGAAGCGAGCTTATTAAACGAAACCATATTTCATCAGCGATTTCCTTCAGAAGCCTTGATAAAAAATATTGGAGCGAATAAAGCCGTAAGTGTCGGGAGGGTGCGAGTGTCCGGTTGACACCTCTGCGAAGCAGAAGCACCGACCGAGGCGGTAGCCGAGACGGTGGATTGCGTAAGCCGTGACGGAAGGAGAGAAAAGCTTTAGGTATATAAAATCTTACCTTTTTGCACATCCAACATCTACCATTTAATATC
>URNB01000144.1 GCA_900549055.1 uncultured Oscillospiraceae bacterium | reverse complement strand
AATGGTGTTATTCAGGGTATGCGACCAGTTATCAGTTTTAACTACGGAGCAGGCGAGAAGGAGCGTGTGAAGAAAATTTACCGCATTGTTCTTTACATGACAGGTGTGATATTGGCGGCAGGAACTATCATATGCGCACTTTTCCCAGCTAAGCTCATAGGGCTTTTCACGGAAAACGCTGACACTATCGCCATAGGCAAAACAGCACTGCGCCTAATTTGTATCGGCTTTGTTATCTCCGCAGTATCCGTCACCTCATCAGGTGCGCTGGAGGGACTTGGCATGGGCATTCCGTCGCTTATGATATCTCTGTGCAGATTTATTGCGATAATACTGCCACTTGCGTTCTTCCTCTGCAAGCTCACGGGACCAACAGGCGTATGGAACGCATTCTGGATAACAGAAGTCGTCACCGCTTTGATATCTTTATTTATCTATAGGTTTTCAGTTTCAAGGCAAAAAGATTTAAAATAAGCACCGTTGCCATTCCACGATTACCATTTATTTCTGTTTAACAACTTGTAATTTGCAAAAAAGCGTTGACATTTTGCAAAAAAAGTGTTATAATATATCTTGCATGCCGCTGTGGTGGAATAGGCAGACACAAGGGACTTAAAATCCCTCGGTAGCGATACCGTACCGGTTCAAGTCCGGTCAGCGGCACCAAAATCCCGTGCATTAAGTGCGGGATTTTAATTTTCAATGATAAAGCCTTCATCTTCCGATCAGCATGCGGTGTTCGGAAGTGTTTTTTTACATTTTACCGAAAGGATGATTTCCGTGGAAAAAACCAAAAAAGGTCTGTTCAAACGCTTTATGCCATATCTGTTGGCTTATAAGAAAACGGTTGCGATAGATCTGCTCTGCGCTTCCCTCACCTGCGTTTGCGATTTGGTGCTGCCGCAGATACTCCGAACAATAACCGACACGGCAATGAACGATATTTCCTCACTTACTGCGGGTCTTATTTTGAAAATGGCGTTCATATATCTTATTCTGCGGCTTATTGACGCGGCGGCGCAGTATTACATGGCGGATATGGGGCATGTAATGGGCGTTTACATAGAAACCCATATGCGCCGTGACGCATTCGCTCACTTACTGACGCTCGGACATAATTACTATTCAAACACGAAAATCGGACAGATAATGGGGCGCATTACAAACGACCTGTTTGAGGTAACTGAATTTTCTCACCATTGCCCGGAGGAATTTTTCATCGCGTTTTTAAAAATAACAGTCAGCTTTACTGTACTTTGCACCTACAGTGTTCCGCTCACGCTTATAATTTTCCTGTGCGTGCCGCTTATGGTTGTAGTTTCGGCGCATCTCAATAAAAAAATGCGCAGTGCCTTCAGAAACCAGCGCATTCAGATAGGTGAGCTTAACGCACAGATTGAGGACAGTCTTCTCGGTGAGCGTGTGGTAAAGGCTTTTTCCGCCGAAAAAGCCGAGCAGGAAAAATTCAATATCGGCAACAAAAAATTTGAAAGCATTAAAAAGGCTACCTACAAGACAATGGCACTTTTTTCTGCGGCAACGCATCTTTTCGACGGTCTTATGTATATTGTGGTGATTCTCGGCGGCGGACTTTTTGTGCTTTACGGTAAAATTACTCCGGGAGCGCTTGTCGCCTATGTCCTTTATGTTTCCACCCTCATTGCGACAATACGCCGTATAGTTGAATTTGCAGAGCAGTTCCAGCGCGGAATGACCGGAATCGAGCGCTTCTTCGAGATTATGGACTCCCCTGTTGAAATCACGGAAAAGCCTGATGCCCGAGCGCTTATCTGCGACCGCGGTGAGATTGATTTTAAGGACGTAAGCTTCAAATACGAGGAAGACAGTGAAGAGGTTTTAGAACACATCAGCCTGAAAATAAATGCGGGCGAGCGGCTGGCGCTTGTGGGCACATCGGGCGGCGGAAAAACCACGCTTTGCAGCCTTGTGCCGAGGTTTATGGATGTAAGCGGCGGCGCGGTGCTTATTGACGGTCAGGATGTCAGAGATGTTACGCTGGCAAGCCTGCGCGGAGCGATAGGCATAGTCCAGCAGGATGTTTACCTGTTCAGCGGAACGGTGAGTGAAAATATTGCTTACGGCAAGGAAAATGCGTCCGCAGAGGAAATCAAAGCTGCTGCGGTGCTTGCGGGAGCAGACGAATTTATATCACGCCTGCCGGACGGCTACGATACATATGTCGGCGAGCGCGGAGTCAAGCTTTCGGGCGGACAGAAGCAGCGAATCTCAATAGCCCGCGTATTTTTGAAAAATCCCCCTGTGCTGATTTTGGACGAAGCCACAAGCGCGCTTGATAACGAAAGCGAAATACTTGTGAGCGAAAGCCTTGAAAAATTAGCGCATAACCGCACCACCCTCACGATTGCACATCGCCTTACCACCGTTAAGGATTATGACAGAATAGTGGTTCTCGGAGACGACGGAATCGAGGAAATCGGCACGCATGAGGAGTTGCTTTTGAAAAAGGGTACATATTATAAGCTGTGGAATAAGATCAGATAGCCGCATTAGCACGTAACACATTTGAAGGAGCCTGCATAGTATGTGATGAAGACAGAAAAAGGAGGTCTTTTCAATGTGTAACAATTGCTTTGGCGGAAACAGCTGTACCTGGATCCTTATACTTGTGCTCATCCTCGTTTGCTGCGGCGGCTGCGGCTTCGGCAGCTGCGGAAACAACGGCTGTGACAATAACTGCGGCTGCGGCTGCTGATTATCCATAATCGGCAACCCGCACAACACAAACGGACGCCCTGGGGGCGTCCGTTTGTCATTACATATCAATTTAATTAATGTCTACTGAATAATTGCATTAGCAAATGCAATTATATAAAATCGAG
>URNB01000143.1 GCA_900549055.1 uncultured Oscillospiraceae bacterium | reverse complement strand
TTCAGCGCAAGCGAGCTTAACTTCCGTGTTCGGTATGGGAACGGGTGGACCCTCGCCGCAATCAACACCAACTGTTTGTCAAGACATTACATAATAGATACAAGCCGTTTTCTAAAAACTTAACTCGAACCAACCATAATCTCTTGGTGTGAAGATATTCTAACATAAATGAATATGTTTGTCAATAGTAAATTTAAGTTTTTTTATTTTTTCTTTTGCCCTTACGATCTTTGGTAGCCCTTATATCATAAACATCCAATAGAGTCTGATTGTTATTATACATGGCGCTCGGCTCGAAAAAAGGCGTTTCGGAAATCCGAAACGCTTTAACCGCATTGCCTTGAGTGTTTTTTTGACTTATGTCATAGCCGAAGTCAAGCTGCCTTCCACACTCAAACTCTCGGGAGCCCCTCCTCATACACTTTTTCGGCAAAGCCTATGTTTCACAGGGAAGAGATATTTCTACCTATTGCTTTTTCATTATAATTGATATTATTCTTTTGTCAACTGTTTTTTTAAATGCAACGGACATATGTTTTTGAATAAACCAATTTCTTTAAACCGGCATTGATATCTGCAGATTTTCCTTTCTGCGCAATTTTAAATAAAGTGATTTTGCAGAAGCGCGTCGCCTTTGTATTTTTCATTTTTAAGTATTGACTTTATGCGTTCTGAAAACCACCTGTTCCGGAACAATTTCGGGCTGACCGTCAGCGCTCCGTGGTTTTGTAGCAGTAAAACATTGTGCTCTGTAAGATACGGCGCTGTTGCCTCGGGTACTTCGTTTGTAGAGGGCGTACCGTAAGGAGTAAGCGGTATTGAACCTATTGCAATTACGGTTTCAATCATACTGTACTCATCAAGTCTCTTGTACGCACCCACCGACCCGCTCTGTATAGCATCGCATATTTGCTCCCTTGTTTCCATATATGCCATTTTTCGCACATTACTTTTTAAACTGTGCGCCGTAGTTTGCACAGGCTCTGTAATCCGCGCCCTCTTTATCCATTCCGAAAGCATTCCATGCAGCCGGGCGGAATATATCTTCTTCGGGTACATTGTGCATACAAACCGGGATACGGAGGATTGAGCAAAGGGTTATGAGATCTGCGCCTATATGCCCGTAGGATATAGCGCCGTGGTTTGCGCCCCAGTTGTTCATAACATCATAAGCTGACTTAAATGCGCCCTCGCCCGTAACGCGCGGAGTAAACCAAGTGCAGGGCCAGGTATAGTCGGTACGTTTCCAAAGCGTGTCGCTGACATTTTCGGGAAGTTCAACCGTCCAGCCCTCAACTATCTGGAGTACGGGTCCCAAGCCTTTTATAAGGTTAAGCCTTATCATTGTGGCGGGCATTTCAGCCTTTGTTTCAAAGCGTGAGGAGAATCCGCCGCCGCGGAAGTAACCGAGATCGGCATAATTCCAGGTGGTGTTATCCATAACAGCCTTTTGGTCTTCTTCTGTCACATTGTACCAAGGCTTCATAACGGCGTTGCCGTTTTCGTCCTTTGCTGCGCCGCTTGCGTCAAGGCAGCATGCGCCAGAATTTATAAGGTGAATAAAGCCGTCCGCATCTTTTGCATGACCCTCAAGGTCATAGCCCGTTACTCTCTTTACAGATTTTCCGTTCCAGCAGGTTCTGACATCGGCAAACATCTGCGCACGGTTGGTGAGCAGCTTCATAAACAGCATACCAAGTCCGTTTAAAACATCGTTTTCGGTTGCAAGTATGTACGGCTCTCTCGCTCCGTTCCAATCGAACGAAGTATTGAGCAGCGCCTCGGGGAAATCGCAGTTCGGGTAAAAGTCCGTCCACTGGCGCTGACCCTGGAAGCCCGCGGCTATCGCGTTGTGACCTACAGCCTCTTCCTCGCAGCCCTTGGGGAGGTTTTTATTACCGTTCATAAGGTCTTTTATGATAACGCACATCTTAACGGTAAATTCCCAGTCCTCTTTTTTCTGCTCGTCTGTTCTTTGCAGATTTTCGGGGTTTTTATCAAAGCCCATCTTGCAGTATTTCTTTGACCATTCAAGAGCCTTTTCGTACTCTTTCTCATCATAAATGCCCTCGGTCATTCGGCGGATGATTTCCACCTCATCTACCGATTCAACGCGCATACCGAGGTAATCCTCGATAAAGTGCGGGTCAATTATAGAGCCGCCTATGCCCATTGTGATAGAGCCTATCTGTAAATACGACTTGCCGCGCATTGTGGCCGCCGCTACCGCCGCTCTGCCGAAACGGAGCAGCTTCTCGCAAACGTCTGCGGGGATTTCGGTATCGTCCGCGTCGCATACATCATGTCCGTAAATGCCGAATGCGGGCAAACCCTTCTGAGCGTGTGTTGCAAGCACAGACGCCAAATACACAGCGCCCGGTCTTTCGGTACCGTTAAAGCCCCAAACCGCCTTTATTGTGTCCTTTTCCATATCCATAGTTTCAGCGCCGTAGCACCAGCAGGGCGTAACCGTTAAGGTTATATCCACGCCCGCCTTGCGGAATTTATCCGCGCAGGCGGCAGCCTCGGCTACTCTGCCTATGGTGGTATCCGCTATAATTACCTTTACCGGCTCGCCGTTTGAGTATTTAAGATTTTCAGTGAAAAGCTTTGCGGCGGCTTTCGCCATATTCATGGTCTGGTCTTCCAAAGACTCACGAACGCCCAAAACACCGCGCCGTCCGTCGATTGTAGGGCGAATACCTATTACCGGATAATCCTGTATGTATCTGTTTGCTGACATAATACCAACCTCTTTTACCTTAAAATTTTCAAAGTATCATTTTCTTTTAAAGTACAGCTTACAGCAATTACGTCTTTGTCTGTTTTATAATCAAGAGAATTACCGTTTATTAAAACGGCAGTAACGATTTTAAGCGCCGTAACAAAGCTTTTTACCGTATAA
>URNB01000142.1 GCA_900549055.1 uncultured Oscillospiraceae bacterium | reverse complement strand
GGTAATAGGCGATAACTATGGAGAGATCAAAGAAGAAAAGCGTTTTGTAAATATTTATAATCAGATTTTTCACGCGCGTAGCCTCGCTGTTTCTTTTTTTACAATTATATAACAACCTGCCCGTACAATCAAGGCGAAATATAAAAAATCCGCAAATTGCATTTTGCAATCGGCGGATTTCGGCATTATCTTTTCTTTTTTATCAGATGTATTATAAGTCCGACGCAAAGCCCCGCGAACGCCGGCAACAGCCAACCGAGGTTTTTATTGAAGAGCGGAAGATATTTTGCCGCAAGCTCTATCGGAACATCAAGCCTTAACACCTTTTGCAAAAATTCCGGCAGGGTCTTCATGCAGTCGAGTATCGCTGCCGCCCAGGTTCCGACCATTACGGATATGTACACGGCTCTGTCATGCTCGAAGAATTTACCTGTAAACGCCAGAATGATAAGTGCGATTGCGGGGGGATATATCAGCATAAGCATGGGAATCGAATATTCTATTATCGCGCTGAGACCTATATTTGAAACTGCAAAGGAAAATACCGTAAATAAGATTGCCCAGACCTTATACGGCACCTTGCCGTTCGTCATTTTAACAAAGGTCTCCGAGCAGGAGGTAACAAGCCCTATCGAGGTTTTAAGACAGGCGAAGGTTATTGTCACCGCAAGGATTATATTTCCGGCGCTGCCGAGGTAATGCCCCGCAATCTGCGTTAAGGCGATGCCGCCGTTTTCGGATAATTCAAAAAGTCCGCGCGACTGCGTACCCATAAGTATCGTCAGAACATAAATGATTGCCATTAAGGCGCCTGTAAGCACGCCCGAACCCAAAACATCGCGGGCAACGGCATTGTCGTCGTTAACACCCATGCGGCGTATAACATCAATTACAACTATACCGAAGGCAAGACCCGCAATTGCGTCCATAGTGCCGTAGCCCTCAATAAAGGACGAAAAAAACGCGCCGTTCTTATAGCCGTCAACGGGCTCAACCTCGGAAATCCTCGCCCCGGGGGATAAAAGCGCCGCAATTATCAGCACCGACAGGAAAACAAGGAACAGGGGGTTGATTATCTTGCCTATCCATAGCGTGATTTTTCCCGGACGCAGCGAGAAAAACAGAACTAAAGCAAAAAACACCGCCGAAAAAATAAGCAGAGCGAGCCATTCCCTCGAATCACTGCCGAGCATGGGGGTTACGCCGGTCGTAAAGGAAACCGTGGCGCATCTCGGAATTGCAAAAAGCGGCCCTATTGTGAGATATAAAATACAGGTGAAAAAGATTCCGTACCCGCGCCCGACCTTGGAGGACAGGGCCTGCAGACCGTCGGAATGGGTAATTCCTATCGCGGCGACGCCGAGAATCGGAATCCCGACCGCCGTAACAATAAAACCTATCATGGCGTAAATAACATTTCTTCCCGCCATTTGACCCAGATGCACCGGAAAAATAAGATTGCCCGCGCCGAAGAACATACCGAAAAGCGTTCCCGCAACAAGTATTTTTTGCTTAAAGCTAAGTTTATCCGTATTCATTAATAAAACACCTCTTTTGATATTTTACATTATATATTGAAAAAAGTAAAACAAACGGTTATAATAGTTATATGACAATTTGTAATACATAAAGGTGAAAGCATGGACGGAAAAAAGCTTGAAATACTAATGACGGCGGTGGATCTCGGCAGTCTTTCGAAGGCATCTGACGCAGTGGGATATACCCAATCCGGGCTGACGCACCTTTTCGACAGCCTTGAGCGCGAGATAGGACTTACGCTGATACGGCGCGGACACCGCGGAATTTCGCTGACGCGTGCGGGAGAGGAATTAATGCCGTATATCAGGGAATTTTTGAGAGCGAACGCAAATCTTGAAAATCGAATCTCGGCAATAA
This sequence comes from uncultured Oscillospiraceae bacterium, assembly GCA_900549055.1. Classification (GTDB taxonomy): domain Bacteria; phylum Bacillota; class Clostridia; order Oscillospirales; family Acutalibacteraceae; genus UBA737. Next base: position 1,138 of record URNB01000142.1, on the reverse strand, counting down.
CCGAGCAAAGAAGCGAGACCGTAAGGATTGCGGCATACGCCAGCATAGCGATGCACTGGATGCCGGAAATATTGTACCGCTTTCGCAGGGTCTGCCCCGATATCAATGTCGACCTTCGTATGGTGGACAATGCGCTCGAGCCGTTTGAACTGCTTGAAAGCGGGAAGACGGATGTCATTTTTGCCGCAGGGCAGGGCGGCGATGTTCATGATTGGACTCCGCTTTACGATGATATTATGTATGCGGTGCTGCCGGCCGATTATCCGCTGACGGACGGTGAGCATTTTTCGGTCGGCGAATTCTCCGGGAAGGAGTTTATAATGCCCTACGGGAGATTTGATATAGAGGTAAACAAAATTTTCTCCGCAAACGGGATAAGGGCAAATATAAAGCCGGCGCACGTGGATGACGAAACCGTGATACGCATGGTCGGCAAGGGACTCGGAGTATCTATGATGAGCGAAATGATGATACGCGGCAGAACCGACGATGTTAAGGTGCTGCCGATAAGCCCGTCTGCGGGCAGAAAACTAGGAATGGGAATGAACATCGGCGGCGGGGCTGTGGACGGAATCGGACGTCTGAAGGAATGCGTGCTTGCATTTTTGGGAAAGGAAAGCAGGTGAATTTCTCCGCGGCTCTTGATTTGAGAAATTCAAAAACGGCTCTATTATATATATGTATATACAAAAAATATCCGTACACGATTGAAATTTCCATACCGCCGAAAATAAAATGCATCTTAAAAAGACGATGAGAAGACGCCGATTCCACAACATATTGGGGAATCTCGGACAGGCAAACAACTATTAAAAAAAACTTTAAAAAAAGATAAAAAAAGTGTTGACAAAGGGGAGGGGTTGTGGTATTATAATCTAGCGCTCTGAAAAACAGGGCAGCAAACGGACCTTGAAAATTAAACAACGACAATAATAAGGACCCGACAATTCTCGAGAGAAATCGAGAGAATAAAGAGTACTTTTCAAAAGTAAAAGGACAAGACAATACGTCAGTATTGCGAATGAGCAGAAGATGCTCTAAGATAGGTTTAGACGCGTGAGTGCGTTTAGATATAATATTTTAGAGAGTTTGATCCTGGCTCAGGACGAACGCTGGCGGCGTGCCTAACACATGCAAG
>URNB01000141.1 GCA_900549055.1 uncultured Oscillospiraceae bacterium | reverse complement strand
GTGACTTTCGCACTGGCAAAAGGAGCTTATCTCTTCAAGGTGGCCGGTGCAGACGTGCGCTTAACGCCTGCCCGAAGTGCGGCGCGCCTAATATAGCAAAGGCGGGCGGCAGCTTTGTGAATTTTGACTTTTTGGGCGGAGTACCTGCAGATTACGATATAGGCGACGGAATAACCGCCGATGAGGCAAAACGCTTTGTTGCGGCGAACACTCCGCGGTATATACCGAAATTTGCGGTGCTGAACGCTAAAAACAAGATTTCCTGGAACTGGCTTGCCTTTCTTTTCCCCTGCGGGTGGATGCTCTCGCGCAAAATGTATAAAAACGGAGTTATTGCGGGATTGCTCACGGTTATTTCAAGCCTTTTTTATCTGCCGTTCATGAATGCGATAAATAATCTCGGCACAACCCCCGGAGAGACGCAGGCGCAGATTATGCAGAGTATTTACGAGCACCTGCCAAAAATGGGTGCGGCGGTTATAGCGGCGCTGCTTGCGGGCTTTGTGCTTAACATTGCCGTAAGGATTTTATCGGCGCTTTTCGGCGATTACCTTTATAAGCAATATGCAATATCCTCTATTAAAACCATTCGCGCCGAAAGCGAGGATATGGACTATGACTACCGCAAAAAGGGCGGGGTCAATATTTTCCTGTTTTTATTGGGAACAATGGCGGTGCAATATCTGCCCGCCTTAATAGGAATTTTTATTTAGTGTAACAGGAGGATGAAAGATGGATAAGAAAATTTGCTCCGAGTGCGGAACGGAGAACGAAAACGATTACATCTACTGCAAAAACTGCGGAGCGCTGCTTACGGCTGCCCCAAAGCCCGAAAATGAGCAGCCCGAGCACAAACTCACAACGGAGGCTGCTCCGGCACCTAAGACCGTGCCGGAATCCACGGCACAGGAAACGGTGCCGAAGACAGAGCAGTCTTCATTTAGACCCGCTCCCGCGCCCGAAGCCGCAGAGCCCGCATTTAAGCCCGTTCCTCCGGTTTATAATACCGAAAACGGCAACACGGGATACACCCAAAGCGGCGCTCCCGCACCCGACGGAATACCGCAGGAGGAAATAGCGCTGTTCATCGGCAAAAAATCCGTCGTGATAATGCCGAAATTCATCAAAATGGAAATAACGAATTCAAAGACCTCATGGTGCTGGCCCGCAGCGCTGCTCGGCTTTTTCTTGGGGCCGATGGGCGCGGCATTGTGGTTTTATTACCGCAAAATGTATAAGCCCGCTGCACTGCTGACGGTAATCGGCGCGGTTATAAATATTGTCACGGCGGCACTCACCTTCAATTCGGGTTCCGTAGATTTCACCGCCCTTTACCGCTCTATCCTGGCAGGGGACGCGCAGTCGATAATCAGCGCCTTTAAAAGCCTGAACGATTCTTCAACTGTGCTTGATCTTATAGCCACAGCAATAAGCAACGCTGCAGACCTTGTGACCTGCATACTTACCGGACTTTACGGATATTACCTTTACAAGGAGCACTGCATTAAATCGATAAACCGCTTCCGTATGAGCATACCCGACCGCCGCTACTACACAATGGGACTCGCTTCCGTCGGCGGAGTATCGGGCGGAATGCTCGCGGTAGGCATAATCTGTATGATTGTTGTAAGCAATCTTATAACCATTTTAACATCTGTTATTTCAATGCTTTAAATACGGCTTATTAAGCCCATGAAAAAAAGGAGAAATTATGAAGATCAAAAAGGCTATAATCCCCGCAGCGGGACTCGGAACACGAGTTTTGCCCGCCTCAAAGGCGCTCCCCAAGGAGATGCTCCCGATAGTCGATAAGCCCGCAATACAGTATATTGTAGAAGAGGCTGTAAGGGCGGGAATAACCGATATACTTATCATCACAAACCGCGGCAAGGGCGTTATAGAGGATCATTTCGATCACTCTGTGGAACTTGAAGCAATGCTTCAAAGGCGCGGAAATACCGCAATGCTCGAAACGCTTGATAAGGTTGCAAACCTTGCAAATATCTATTATATCCGCCAAAAAGAAACGAGGGGGCTGGGAGACGCAGTGCTGCGCGCTAAAGAATTTGTGGGAACAGAGCCCTTTGCCGTGCTTTACGGCGACGACGTTATTATAGGCGAGCCGCCCGCCATAGGCGAGCTGTGCGATGCGTATGAGAAATACGGCAAGAGCGTTGTGGGCATCAAAGAGGTATCAGACGACCTTATTGTCAAATACAGCTCCTTAAAGGCTGAAAAGCTTGATGATAAAATTTATTCCGTAACCGATATGATTGAAAAGCCGAGCCTTGAAACCAAATTTTCAAATTATTCCATTCTCGGCAGATGCGTGCTTGATAACGAGATTTTCAGCATACTTGAAAAAACCCCGCTCGGCGTGGGCGGCGAATTACAGCTGACCGACGCTATGCGCACGCTTGCCGTTAAGTACGGTATGGTAGGCGTTGATTTCAGCGGAATACGCTATGATATGGGCAACAAATTCGGAATTTTGAAGGCAAATATCGAGGTAGGACTTGCCCACCCCGAAATCAAAGACCAATTAAAAGAATATTTAAAGGAATTGAGCGCAAAGCTGTGATGTATACCTCCCTTTTTCTTGACCTTGACAATACCCTGCTTGATTTTAACGCAGCGGAGGCGCACGCCGTGCGTAAGGTTTTGAAATCGCACGGGCTGCCGCATGATGATGCTGCGGTTGCGCTTTATTCCGATATAAACCGCAGCTACTGGGAACGCTTTGAGCGCGGCGAAATTCCGCGCGAAGCGATTTTTGAGGGACGCTTTAAAACCCTTTTTGAGAAACTCGGCGTCACGGGCTATACCGCAAAAATTTCAAAGGACTACTGCTTTAATTTATCCGAAGGGTATTTTAAGGTTGAGGGCGCAGATGAAATTCTTACATATCTAAAAAAGCGAGGCTATAAGCTTTATGCCGCGACCAACGGAATTTCACTGACGCAGCACAAGCGCATACGCGGCTCGGGACTCTTTAAATATTTTGACGGCGAGGGAACTACAGTTATCGACGATTACA
>URNB01000140.1 GCA_900549055.1 uncultured Oscillospiraceae bacterium | reverse complement strand
GGTACTTTTGAATTGTTCAGCAGGCATTAAATTAGGGCTGTCGCAAGTGAAAAAATCACAAGCGACAGCCCTGTTGCTTTATTCGGCGAGCGCCTTTTTAAGGCAGATAAGGTCTCTTATGTCAACCTTTGTGTCATTGTTCATATCGGCTGCAAGTGTCTGCAGCTCACCAAATGAGTTTGCGCCCAGCATATTTTTTCTTAAAACCGTGATGTCTTCCGCGCCGAGTTGCCCGCTCATGGAAACATTGCCCGCAATATATTTTCCGTAGGTGTATGTTTCCGATTCAAAGAATTTTGTATTGAAGTAGGTAATATCGCCTACCGTAACCACCGAACGCACGGTGTGACTGCCGACTGTGCTGTTATCAAGCGTTATGTCGGCTCCCGTTTCGTTTTCTTTGAGTACGCCGTCAACATACCACTGATATTTAACGGTGTCGGTTCCGGTATAGTTTGCCGCTGCGCTTACCGTAAACGTATCGTTTTCGCCGTTTGATGAAATACGTGTGCCGGCGGTGGTGAAATTGCAGTCGGCAGTAATGTCATCGGGCATACGGAAGGAAAGATCTCCGATGTTCACATCCCCCGTACCCCAGGCGGAAACATCTAATTCAACACCCTTGATGTAAAGCTTTTTGCCGCTGCTTGCAAATTTTAAGAGATCTGTGTTTCCGATTAAATCAAAATACCCTTCACCGGCGCTGCCTCCGGGAATCGTGCCGACCTTAACGGTTTCTTCTCCGTTCCAGTTTACACTGTCGTCGCTGTTAAAGGGCATAATTATCAAATAAACTCCGACCGGCTTTTCCATCCACGGGGTTGCGTAATGCATACGGGTGAAGGTGTTAAGGTCAATAAGCTTTGTGGAATACCGGTTATTTAAACGCTTCATGTCGCTGCCGTTCCATCTGAGCTTCAGCTGTAAAAAGCCGCCCGGGTTATGATAAACATCAAATCTGCCGGAATCGGGACCTGCGTCCCAGTTAAACCACTTGCTGTCGGCAGCCGCGTCAAGCCAGTAGCGGTCGTTTTTATTTGTTTCCTTTTGTGAAGTGAAACGGAAATTTTTAAACGAAAGTGATTCATTTGCACCGAATTTATCCGTTGTAAATATAATGCCGTATAAATGCAGCTTTTTATCCGCTCCTGCCGTTTTCATAATGTCATAGTTCTGCGTAAGGTCAACGCTTACGGTTTGCTTACCCGCCTGAATTAAAGCTACCTTAATATTTTTTATTCCGTCTATTCCATCGCGGCAGCGCAAACTGATATAAGCGCTTTCGCCTACCATTTCGGTAACAAAATTAAGATATGGGTTTACCGATAAATCAAGATCGTATTGTGTACCGCTGCTCTGTGCATGGCCATAATCATAAAGATTGCTGTGCTGCGTGTATGTCCAAACTCCGTTCGATACGGTAATGTTGAAACGCCAGTTGTCTTCACCCGTAAAAGAATCAGTTGCCCACCAGGTTGTGCGCTGATCCTCGTTAAACCAATCCGGAACAAGATCTCCCGCTCCTTCGGCTGCTGCGCCGAACGTCGGGACAAACAGCGAAACCGCCGTTATAACCAGTGCCGTTAGAAATGCGCCTGCTTTTTTAAATCGTGCCATTAAAATCATACTCCTTTGTTTGAATTTATTTGCCGTATACAGTATATTACGGGGAGTAAATCAATTTCAATCGTTCATTTTCGCACAATATACAAAAAAGCATAAGTTTGGTAACAACTGTTATAAAAGAATGTCGTAAATACGGCGATTTATCGCCTCTCGCAGCTCATAAAAGGCTTTTGTGCTGCGCGGGTAATCGGTGAAAGAAATTTTATAACCGATTTCGCCCTCTAACCATTCGGCGGTTTTTTCAAACCCTTCCGCTTCGGCTAAAAGCTGCAGCGCGCGCAGATCCTGCAATGCGTCAAACAATACAAGCTGACGGATTGAGGGCATCGGTTTTCCGTCATTTCCGGGATAAACCAAAAACGGGTCGCCGGCGGGGAAATTTTGCCCGGCGTCGGTTGTGAAAAACGGGTTAATGGGTTTTCTTGAAAGGAAGTTAAACCAAAAATTATAGCCCCAATGCAAAAATCCCGAAATTTGATAGCGGAAAAGCTGAAGTCCCAATGCTCGGTTACGGTAAGAGGGCATTGCAATCATTCGGTTGCAGACGCGGTTTAACTGGCCGCAGCAGTAGTAGACCCACCGTTCGGATACTCCCTTGCGGTAAAACTCCTCGGCGTGCTCGTTATCGGGCACCGGGGTTTCAACCAAGCCCTCGCTGTAAAATGAATATTCCGAAAGCGCATCTATGGTTTTGCAGCCCTTGAGCAGCGGAAGAACGGTCTGCACCGCTTTTCGGTAGCTTTCGATGTGCTTTTCATCGGGCTCGTCGGAAATGTGGAACAGGCATTTATCCAATAAATTTTTCTTTTGCATAAAGGATTTTACCGCCGGCAGAAAGCTTTGTAAAAATTCGGCGTATTCGGCTGAATCGGCGTTTGTTTCCCAGCCGAATCGGCGGTATGATCTGCCGTTTTCCGTTACGATGATTTTGGGCGCATGCTCGCTGCCCCATTGCGTAAACAGGTGCGGGAATTCAAAATATTTAATTCCGCAGTCAAGCGCCAACTTAATATAACGCTCCAGCTTTGAAAAATCGAAGGAATAACCGTCTTTTGAATAATAAATATCAACAAGCTGAACGGTGGGTCTTTCTGAGCCGACGGCAGTATCAATCGGGGGAGTGAAAAGCGGAGTGAGCAGCATATTAACGCCGTAATATGCTGCCTGACGGATATAATTTCCTATTATTTCCCAGTGCCGTTCGCTGAAAACCTCCGTTCCGTAATACACCGCAAGGCTGTCGCAATGAAACCACTCGGTATGTATAAGCCGCTGGGGCGGCAGGGCGGCGGGAAGAACGGTTAACGAAAAGCTTGCCTCTGCCGTACATTCGGGCTCGGCTTCGTTTTTTAATGCAACGCACAGCTTATGTTCGCCTGCCCGCGCGTTTTCGGGCACGGTTATTTCAAACCACAGGCAGCTCCAAAAGCCGGGCGAG
>URNB01000139.1 GCA_900549055.1 uncultured Oscillospiraceae bacterium | reverse complement strand
AAGCATATTGTTTTCTTACGGTCAGGTTGAATTTGAGAGAACCTATTACAAAAAAAGCTTCAGGCGGATATGAATATCTTGCGGACACTACCGTTAATTCACTATTGGCATTCTCAAAAAATTTTTCCTACAAAAACTTGACACGAACATATCCTATGTCTGATGTTGACTTTTTTTCGATTTTGCTGTAAAATATTTCGGGTGAAAAAATGAAACGTATTGTAATTATAGGCGGCGGCGCTGCAGGGCTTATGGCGGCGTGCACAGCAAATTATATATATAGAAACGGCGGAGCTGAAATAACCGTTATTGAAAAGAACGAGCGCCCCGCAAGAAAGCTTATGATAACCGGCAAAGGGCGCTGCAATGTCTGCAATAACTGCGATATTGATACGCTGATTGCGAATGTTCCCGAAAACGGAAGATTTTTATATTCCGCCTTTTCTGGCTTTGCCCCGCAGGATACCATGACATTTTTCGAATCGCTCGGCGTTTCGCTTAAAACCGAGCGCGGCAACAGGGTATTCCCTGTGTCGGATAAGGCATCGGATATTGTAGATGCGCTTGTGAAAGCCGCAAAAAGGGGCGGCGCCGAAATAATTCAAGGCACGGCAACGAAAATTCTCACCGAAAACGGTGCGGTGAGCGGAGTTTTGCTTGAAAACGGCGAAGCATTGCCTGCCGACAGTGTGATACTTGCGACGGGCGGTATGTCTTACCCGCTTACAGGCTCTACCGGAGACGGCTATAAAATAGCGAGGGCGCTCGGTCACACCGTTACCGAAATCAAGCCGTCACTTGTGGCGCTTAATGCGCACGAGGGCTTTTGCGAAAGACTTGCGGGGCTGTCGCTTAAAAATGTCGCTCTTTCGGTTTTTGAGGAGGGCAGGAAAAAGCCTGTGTTTTCGGAGCTCGGCGAAATACTTTTTACCCATTTCGGAATATCGGGACCTTTGGTATTAAGCGCGTCGGCACATATGCGGTATATAGGCAAAAAGCAGTACACCGCAGCCATAGACCTAAAGCCGGGGCTGACTCCGGAACAGCTTGACAAACGGATTCTCCGTGATTTTGACGAAGAAAAAAACCGCGATTTCATAAATTCGCTTAATAAGCTGCTGCCGAAAAGCATAATTCCGATTGTAGTAAGGCTTTCATGCATAGAACCCGACCGGAAGGTAAACAGTATAAGCAGGGAGCAGCGCGCCGCGCTTTGCAGGGTCTTAAAGGAATTTACGCTGCATATAACCGGAACGCGCCCGATAGACGAGGCGATAATCACCCGCGGCGGTATATCGGTTAAGGAAATAGACCCCAAGACAATGGGCTCAAGGCTTATTTCAGGGCTTTATTTCGCAGGCGAAATAATAGATGTTGACGCATACACCGGCGGCTTTAACCTGCAAATAGCCTTTTCGACCGGCTTTGCGGCGGGCAGTAATGTTTAGGAGACAGGGAAAATGATAAATGTAGCAATAGACGGGCCTGCGGGCGCGGGGAAAAGCACAATAGCAAGGCGTGCAGCCGAAAAATTGGGATATATATATGTTGATACCGGCGCGCTCTACCGCGCAGTGGGGCTTAAATTCAGCAAAACGGGAGCGGATATATCGTCTGATGAGGAGATTGAAAGGGTGTTGTCGGAAACAGCGGTGGATATTCGCTTTTCGGGCGGCGAGCAGCACGTTTTTTTAGACGGAGAGGATGTATCGGGTCTTATTCGCACGCCCGAAGCCTCAATGATGGCGTCGGCGGTTTCGGCGAAGCCTGCGGTAAGGGCGTTTTTGCTTGAAATGCAGCGGAGGCTGGCATATGAAAACAATGTTATTATGGACGGAAGGGACATAGGCACGGTGGTGCTGCCGAATGCCGATGTTAAAATTTTTCTTACCGCTTCTGTCAAGGTGCGCGCCGAAAGGCGTTTCCACGAGCTTACGGAAAAGGGCGAAAGCGTAAGCCTTGAGGAGGTGTGCGCCGATATAGAAAAGCGGGATTATAACGATACGCACAGGGCGGCAGCTCCGCTGAAGAGGGCGGAGGGCGCTTGCCTTGCGGATACATCGGAGCTTTCACTCGATGAATCGGTTGCGCTTGTGATCAAAATAATTTCGGAAGGAATTAAGAAAAGTTGAAAATAACGCTTGCAAAAACCGCCGGCTTCTGCTTCGGTGTTGACCGCGCTGTGCAGATGGTGTGCGATCTGCTCGAAAAGGGCGAAAGGGTCTGCACGCTCGGGCCTATAATCCATAATGACCAAATGGTAAAGGAGCTTGAGAACAGGGGAGTAAGAACGGTTTCGTCATATTCCGAGGCGCTGCCCGGCGAGACCCTTGTGATACGTTCTCACGGTGTTCCCGCCGAGGTCATGCGAAAAACGGCGGAGGCGGGCATTAAAACCGCCGACGCTACATGCCCGTTCGTTGCGAAGATTCACAGAATAGTCGCCGAAAAAAGCGCCGAGGGGTACATAACGGTGATAGCGGGGGACGCCTCCCACCAAGAGGTAATAGGTATCGTCGGTCACTGCACTGGTGAGAATTATGTCGTTTCAGATGCAGCCGAGTTCAGGAAATTACTTGAAAAAAAGGCGAATTTCAGTGAAAAAAAGGTCATTTTGGTTGCTCAAACGACCTTTAACGAAGAAATTTGGAAAGAAATTCAGAAAATTTCAAAAAAAGTATGTACAAACGCGAAAATATTTGATACAATATGTAATGCGACTTCTATGCGCCAGCAGGAGGCTCAAAAATTAGCGGCCGAAAACGATGTTATGATCGTAATAGGCGGCAGGCATTCATCGAACACGGCAAAGCTGTTTGATGTGTGCAGGGCGGAATGCGGCAGAGCTTATCTTATCGAAACGGCGGCGGAGCTGGTGCTTCGGCTGTACATGCAATTTGCGGATGAAATCGCGTTTCTGCTGGCGGGCGACGACAGCGAGCAGCAGCTTTGCGAAAAGGCGATCGTCAAAACGCGCGCCTATCGAACGGCCATCGAGCGGATGCTGCTTGCGCCTTACGGTTCCATCACGCTCATCGAAACGAAGACCTTGCAGGTGCTCGCGCAGCGCGTTTCCAGAGAGAAACTGCGCAAGCGCGCGGATGATCTATTGGCGAAATA
>URNB01000138.1 GCA_900549055.1 uncultured Oscillospiraceae bacterium | reverse complement strand
GAAATTTCTTCAACGGTTGATGGCTCTGAGATACAATGCTTTGATGTTACAAACGACAGGGTAACGCCCTATTCAAACCCCGTGCTAAACAGCGCCTGCCACGCCTGGAGCTGCACGCCCTCGTATCTTATACGAAAGGGAAAGGCGTAATGATAAATATTTTAAGAGCGCCCGATGATATAAAAATCGAATGCGAAGCGGATAACGCCGACTGCACGGTTGAAACCGAAATAAAGAATGAAAAGCTTTATGTGTTTATATCGGCGGCTGTTGCCCGCCCGCGCTTTATCTGCCTGCGCTGGAATTACCGCGTTACCGAGCCTACCCGCATAATGGGGGATAAATGGGAGCGTTCCTACGGGGATATGGAATGGCACTCCCTAAACGGGGAAATATTTATGCCGTGGTATTTTCTTGCAAACAGCGGCGATAAAACCGTGGGCTGCGGAGTTATGACGGGGGCTAGCAGCTTTGTAAGCTTTCAGTGCGACGCTTCGGGCTGCACGGCGTGGTTTGATGTTCGCTGCGGCGGCACAGGCGTAAGGCTTAACGGCAGACGGCTGCTTGCAGGTGTTATTGTATGCCGTGAATACAGCGGAATTTCAGCTTTCGCTGCGGCAAAAGCGTTTTGCCGCGTTATGTGCGAAAATCCCCGATTGCCCGAAAAGCCCGTATACGGCAGTAATAATTGGTACTACGCTTACGGTAAAAGCAGCCGCGCCGAGGTTATAAGGGATGCGGAAATAACCGCCGAGCTTTCAGCGGGAAACGAGAACAAACCGTTTACGGTAATAGACGACGGCTGGTCGGTTAATCCCTGCGCGGGACCGTGGGAACCAAATGAAAAGTTCGGCGATATGGCGAAAATTGCCGCAGAATTTAAAAAAATCGGGGTAAAACCCGGAATATGGATAAGGCCGCTTTGTGATAAGAAGCTTGAAAAGCTGCACCCGGAATGGTGCTTATCACGAATAAATGACGGCGATACAAATAACGAGCCGTCATACTGCCTTGACCCCACCGTTCCCGAGGTTCGGGAGTATGTAAGGTCTACCGTTCGCAAAATGACCGAATGGGGCTATGAGCTTATAAAGCACGATTACACCACCTACGACCTTTTCGGCTCGTTCGGTTGTATGCTTAACGGCAAAATAACCGTAAAGGACGGCTGGAGCTTTCATGACGAAAGCAAAACGAGCGCCGAAATAGTTTTGGAGCTTTACAGAGTAATAAGAGAGGCCGCGGGAAATGCGGTTGTTATTGCCTGCAATGCGGTATCGCACCTGTCCGCAGGGATTTTTGAGGTATACAGAACGGGCGACGACACAAGCGGCAGACTTTGGAGCCGCACCCGCGCTTACGGTGTTAATACCCTTGCTTTCAGGCTTTGCCAAAATAACGCATTTTATAAGATTGACGCCGACTGTGTGGGAATAATTCCCGGTAAGATTGATTGGAGCCTTAATAGGCAGTGGCTCAGACTCCTTTCTGTCAGCGGCAGTCCGCTTTTTATATCGGTCAAGCCCGATGATATTACCGACGGCATGAAAGAGGATATAAAAAAGGCGTTTTCCCGCAATTCCGGGCAAAAGGATAAAGCCGAGCCGCTTGACTGGCTTTATAACAATCAGCCGCAGTGCTGGCTTATAAACGGCGAAAAAAGAGAATACGATTTTGTGGAAAATTCTTACCCGGAATTACTTTCGGGCAGCACGCAAAGCTATTAAGGAGAAGTGCTATGAAAGAAAATATAAAAATAGGCATAATAGGGCTTGGTCAGCGCGGGGGCATAATGCTCGAAAACCCTATAATACCGATGATGAAGAACGGCGCGGGCATAGAAATAGCCGCGGTTTGCGACCTTTTGCCCGATAGGGTGACCGCAGCAGCGGAAAAACTGGAAAAGGCAGGCTTTACCCGCCCTATGGAATTCACGGATTATAAAGAGCTGCTTAAAATTAAAGAGCTTGACGCGGTGTATATAGCCGTATCGTGGGAGGCGCACGCCGAGGTTGCCATGGCGGCAATGCACGCGGGAAAATATGTAGGACTTGAGGCGGGCGGAGCATATTCGATTGACGACTGCTGCAAGCTTGTGCGCGCTTATGAGGAAACAGGCACAGAGCTTATGCTTATGGAAAACTGCTGCTACGGCAGGCGCGAGCTTATGGCGCTTAATATGGCGCGCAAGGGCGTTTTGGGAAATATTATGCACTGCTCGGGCGCTTACTGTCACGATTTAAGGGAAGAAATTACAAGCGGCAGGGAAATACGGCATTACAGGCTGCGCAACTATATCCACCGCAACTGCGAAAACTACCCCACCCATGAAATAGGGCCTATTGCGAAAATTCTCGATATAAACAACGGCAACCGCTTTTTAACGCTTTGCTCTGTTTCGTCGGCTGCAATGGGCTTGCACGAATACGCCGTACAAAAAAAGGGCGCGGAGCACCCGCTTTCCAATATAAATTACGCGCAGGGCGATGTTGTAACCACGGTTATTAAATGCGCGGGCGGGCAGACCGTCTGCCTTACCCTTAACACGACTTTGCCGCACGCATACTCGCGGAAATTTGAGGTGCACGGCACAAAGGGTATGTATATGGAGGATAACGACAGTGTATTTTTAGACGGTGTCGCCGAACACGCGAAAAACGAGTGGGACTGGAAACCGATGTGGGGCAACGCTTCACAGTATGAAAAGGAATACGACCACCCGCTCTGGCAAAACGGTGGAGTTGGGCAGGATATGCACGGCGGCATAGACCATCTTGTTTTCGCGGCGTTTGTAAACGCGGTTAAAACGGGAGCACACGCGCCGATAGACGTATATGACGCAGCAACCTATATGTGTATAACCGCCTTGAGTGAGGAATCGGTCGCAAAGGGCGGCGCGCCCGTCGCTTTCCCCGATTTTACGGGCGGCAGATGGACAGAACGCTCGGACATTGCCGATAACGAATATAATCTTGATAAATTAAACAACGGCAGGGATATATACTTTGCCGACTGACGGGCAGGGAAATTAAATTATTTTAAATCCCGAAAAATAAAAGCTTTGATCAACCGTACACTCAAACGGTCGAATCAAAGCTTTTTTATTTAATGCCTGCCGAACAATTCAAAAGTACCTTAACCCGAGCATGCAGGAATAAACTTTTGAATTGTTCAAGTGCAAGGTTTT
>URNB01000137.1 GCA_900549055.1 uncultured Oscillospiraceae bacterium | reverse complement strand
TTATGCTCTTTTCCCCAGGCGGCCGCCATATTGAAGCGCTCCTTTAAAAGGTCCTTATCTGCCTGTGTTCCCCAGTGTATGCCTGTGGGCCAGTCACCCTTCATCCAATCGGCGCCCTGGTGGGTAAAGCTCATGGGCGTGTATTCGTGTATGGTGACGAATATATTCTCGTCATCCTCAGGCAAAACAAGGTGGCAAAGGTTTTCAAAGGTATTGCAGTGCGCGCACGCGGCGGCTATTTGTCTTTTGGGGTTTGTTTTTCTTATAATTGAAATCGCCTCGTTCTGAACCTCGTTTAAAACCTCAAAGTTAAAAGCGCCGTCAGGCTCGTTGTAAATTTCAAAAATTACACGGTCGTCCATATCCTTGAGCGAGTCGGCAAGCTCGCCCCACATTTTATAAAAATGCGGCTTTATTGCGTGCGGGTCGTCCTGCATTTTATGAAACGGGTGCACGTCTACCATAGCGCAAAGCCCGGCGTCAAGCGCCATTTGCGCGGTGGCTTTAATCCGTGCGTAATATTCATCGCACGGGTAAATTCCCGCAGTATTAAGGGAAAATTCAAAGGGCAGACGAACATGGTCAAAGCCGGCTTCCTTAATTGCCTTAAAATATTTTTCCTGCGCCAGGTATTTCCCCGGCTCTGCCACATGGTGGTCTAAATTCATTCCGCGTTTCAGCTTAAAATCAATCATTGGTTTCTCCTCGGTTAAAAATTAAAGTTATCTAAAATAAAGTCTTTCCATTTGCCCGCCTTCAGGTCGTACATACCAAAGCCATGGTAAAACTCCCAATAGCAGTGCGCAAGCCCCAGCCGTTTACATTCCTTCGTGAAGTGATTTGTATAATCGGAAACATCGCCCTTATCTGCTACTTCAAGATATGTGCCCCATTCGCTTATCCAAATTTTGCGGCCGGTTCTTTCGGTATAATTTTTGCATTTTTCAAGCGTGCTTGTTACATTCTTTTTCGTAGCCTCGGTCAGGCGCACCTGTGCTTTACTGCCGCTTCCGTCCCAGGTTGCACCCTGGTGCGTGAATGACATATCATCATATACGTGCAGCGAAATAATGCAGTTTTTATCATTTGCAGGGAACTCGGTATTCCACATTTGCCAAACGCCGTTATTATCGTTAGCCGCAAGAGCAATAACGCGGGTCGGGTTTGTTTCGCGAATTATTTCCACCGTTTTCATTTGCAGCTCGTTAAGCATGCCGGTTGGAATTTTGTTAGGCTCGTTTATCAAACATAAGCGTATCGGGGTAATCGCGGTATCTTTCGGCAACCTGCTGCCAGATTTTACAAAACGCTACGCTGTTTGCATCAAAATCTCTTACAAGATATCCCGCCCAGCCGTGGAAAAAATCCAGCACGGCAATAAGCCCTGAGTCAATCGCGTTGTTTACCGCCAAATCCACAAGCCGCATATATTCGTTATCCACAGTGTAATCCGGCGCGCCGCTCAGCATATAGTAAGCGGGGTTAGCCGTAATACGCACATGGTCAAAGCCTGCGGCGCGTATTGTTTCGTAATAGCTTATGTCATACATTAAATCGGAATAATTTTTAGCATTGCCGCCCTCTAAGGCGCCTGAAAGGTTTATCCCGTTTTTAAGCCTGTCGGTAATATGCTCAGCCGGAGCTGTTGTTTTATCGCCGCCGGATGCAGTGCTGCTGCTTGATACATTGTTTTTAGTATCAGCCCGGCTTTCGGCAGAGGATATTTCAGATGCTTTGGAGCTGTTATCCGATACGGTGTCCTCCGAGCTGCTGTTTTCATCCGAAGAATCTGTAACAGTGGAGGATGATGTGGTGGTGTCCTTCTTTCCGGGGGTCGGCTTTTTCTCATTGCAGCCTACCGCAAGGGTCAAAAGGAGCACAAGAAACAATGCAATTATTTTTTTCATTTTACAGTACCCCTTTTCTTCCTTTTAATAATAACTACCGTAAACACCGCGCCGCACACAACAATTACCGCCGCTGCCGCTATACAGACTATCGCCCACACCGGCAGACCCCCATCAGCCGATGCGCCCGATTTCTTTTTGCGCATCATTTTCCGCCTTCTTATTACCTGCTCGGTTTCTTCCTCGCCGTCGTCGGGGCTTTCATCGGTTTTGTCGCTGTCGTAGCTGTAATCCGTGCTGTCGGTATTCTTAATTTCAGGTGTAACGGGTTTAACCTCCTCAGTATTATCCGGGTTTGTTGCCTCGGTCACCTTACCCGCGAAAACTATGTAGCTGCCCACCGTAAAGGTATTAACACTGAGCTTATCACCCTCAATTACATAGCGGGTTTTAAGCAAAGAGCCGTCAAAAAACACCTTGTAGAAGGAAAGCTGGTTCAAATTTGTTCCGTTCGGCAAATCAAAGGTGAGCCATATGTTATTTTTGGGCTCCTTTGTTACGCCGTCCTTATCATAAAGTGAAACTGTTTTAAACAGCAGGGGAGTTAGTCCCTCGGGCACCTTTATTCCCCACTCGGATATTTTACCCGCCGCCTGAAAGCTTTCAATCTTCACAATATCGGTGTTTAAAAGGTAATCGCTGTATGCCTCAACTGCAACGCCGTTATCGTAGTAATAATAGCTGTTGGAGGCAGAGGCGCTGCCTACCTCCTTAGTCCATAATGTAAGGCAGGCTATCTGTGTAAGCGAGGGCTCGGCTGCCACAGGCAAAAGCTCAAATGCATAAATATCGTTAAGGCTTACCGCCGTATTCGGGTTTTGCTCGTTATACGCCTTTATAACCTCCGCCATTTTAACCTCATATTCGCCGAAATCCTGTTTTTCGCTCGCCTTAATATTAACCGTAAAGGGCATTTTGCCGCCGCTTTTCGTTACCATATTTATTTTCAGCTCCGTATCCTTATCGGCCCGGGCGTACATAAATAGGGTTGCGGTATCTGTAAACGGGGCAAGATTTCTCAGGTAATTGCAGCAGCGGTTTAAAATAACTGCCGGCTCGGTATTTTCAGCGTTTTTGGTTTCAATGTTAATAACACGGCTGAATTTTCTGTAATTTTTATCGTTGCTTGTAAGCTCTGAAATCTCAGCGCTTATGTTTTCCGAGCTTGTTTTTTCCGGCGTGTCCGCAAGGGCTATTTTTCTGGTCTCCCCCTCTGAATATTCGGGAATTTCAGTATAAAAAAGCTCAAGTAAGTCAAGGTCAAAGCTCCAGCCCTCATTACCCTTGCACGCAGGCGCGGTAATGTAAACTGTTA
>URNB01000136.1 GCA_900549055.1 uncultured Oscillospiraceae bacterium | reverse complement strand
ATGGGAGGCTCGGACTGCTCATCCGGCTTTGTAGAAAGTGCCGTCGAGGTGCCGCTGTTTTCGTCAGATACCTCATTACGGATTGTCCTTCGCGTAACAACCGAAACCGTTACGGCGACAATTGCCATAACCGCAACTACGGCAATTATTGCCGCGGGACGGATTTTTATGACCCGGTAAAGCGGGCTTTTATGCGTTTTTTTATGAGTCGGTTTATATGCGGAAGCGTGTTTTTCTTCGTGAATATTCTCGTCAGAGGTATTATTTGACAGCTTTTTTTCAAGCGCTTTCATATATTCGCTGTAATCGCTTTGAGCCATAATAACACCCCCTGAAAAATTAAATTCAATTTAAAAATTCGTTTTTGCGGCGACATGTGCGGCGGAAAAGCTTAAAAGCCTCTGCCGGCACCGCCGCCGCCGAATGAGCCGCCGCCACCGGAAAATCCTCCGCCCGAGAAACCGCCGCCGCTGTGACCGCCGAACGAACCGCCCGAAAAGCCACCGCCGCCGAAACCGCCGAATCCGCCGGGTCCGCCAAACCAGAAAAATCTGCGGCGGCGACCGAATATCAGTAAATACAGCAGAACGACCGCGATAAGCGTGGCCCATGAAACGGCTACCTTTTTGGAATAGCCGTCCTCCTCGGAATCGTCAATCGGCGTGTAGCCCTCCTCGGGTTCTTCGCCGTACTCAATATAAATCTCGTTTATAACGGCTTTGGTGATTTGCAGAACGCCCTCGGAAAAATTATCGGCTTTCAGATATTCAAGCCCGTAATTATCTATAATACGACCTGTTTTACTGTCGGGCAGCGCGCCCTCAAGCCCGTAGCCGACGGCAATATAAATCTGCCTTTCTTCAAGGGCGAAAAGAATTACAACGCCGTTGTTCTTTTTCTTATCCCCGACTCCCCACTCTCTTCCGAGTCCGAGAGCATAATCGGAAGGCTCTTCCCCGCCGAGATTTTTTACGGCTGCTACGACTGTCTGAGTTCCTGTTTTTTCATACAGCGCCGCCGCGCGGGAATAAATTTCATCCTCGGCGGATGAGTCTATCACACCGGCATAATCGTTTATGAAAAAACGGTCGGTAGGCTCGGGGTATTTCTTTGCCGCTGCCGCGCCGATACCTGTAAGCACCAGCAAAACGGCGGCGACGGCAGCAGTTAAAAATTTTTTCATAAGCTTAATCAAAGCTTACCTGCGGAACGCTTTCGCTGCCTGCCTGCGCCTCAAAATATTCCACCTTTTCAAAGCCGAACATACCCGCGATAATGTTTTTCGGGAAGCGCCTTACGCTTGAATTATATGCCTTTGCAGCGTCATTATAATCCTTGCGAGCGGTAGCTATGCGGTTTTCGGAGCCTGCAAGCTCATCCTGCAGCGCCTTATAATTCTCGTTTGCTTTAAGCTCGGGGTAAGCCTCGGTTACGGCGTTTACCCAAACCGAAATTGCGCTGTCAAGCTGCTCGGCTGCCTTTGTCTGCTCGCCTGCGGTTTTAGCGCCCGCAACGGCGTTTCTCGCCTCGGTTACGGCGGTGTAGGTTTTCTGCTCGTAATCGGAGTAGCCCTTTACGGTGTTAACAAAGTTCGGAATAAGGTCGGCTCTGCGCTGGAGCTGAACGGAAATTACGGACTGTTTGTTTTCAACCTCCTCCTGCTGATTAACAAGCCCGTTGTAGCTGCCGGAAATTATACCGATTATAATACCGATAACCGCCAAAACAGCTATAAGAATTGCTATACCCTTTTTCATAAAAATCTCTCCCTTTAAATTATTTATCCCATTTTGAAACTGCGTTTGCGCGGTTTCTGACCTCGTTTTTCATTTTTTCAAGGTCGGGGGTAATATTATTTTTTTCCTTAAATAAGTTTCTAAATAAAAAGTAAGCGAATACGGCATCCATAATCAATATGATGATTAAAAGCTCTTTTTTAAATGTCGGGGTATCAAAAATAGCATATAAAACCGAAACCGCAATCATCAGCAAAATTTGTAAAATCGCGAAAGCAACAGAAGAAACAAAACCGCCCTTTTGCTCCACAGAGCACATATCTATATAGGTTTTGCCGCCGCGGCTTACTGCTTCTGCCCTTACATAGCTTGAGCGGGGAATTGAGAGCGATGACCTGCCAACGGGAGCAGTAACAAAAATTTTACCTTTTTTATCGCAGTAAAATTCAAGCGGTTTTTCGGTGCTGTCGCTTTCGCGGCATACGCCGTTCATCTGCATAAGGCGCTCTATTGTTTCGGGCAGATCGGCTTTTATTTCAATTGTTTCGGTATCGATTATTCTTTCGCCGCGTCTCGGTTTCATATGAACCTCCGATAGTATTATTTTGAATATTCAACCTCTATTTTAATATCGGGTGCGGCGGTGCAGTTAAGAGATTTTATGCTGCCCTCGCCGTTATCGACGATAATATCGACAAGCTTATTCTCAATTTCGCGGCGAATGGTATTTCTAAGCTCCCTTGCCCCGCGCTTGCCGTTGCCGCATTTCTCGGCAAGATATGTGCAAACGCTGTTATCGAATTTAAAATCGATAAGCCGCTCTGAAAGCGAGTCTTTAAGCTCTGTAAGCATAAGCTCTGCGATTTTAGCAAGCGATTCAGGGGTTAAGGGTGAGAATACCACTATCTCATCCACACGCGCTATAAATTCGGGGCGTAAAAAGCCTTCAAGCGCTTTAAGCGCCTTTTCTTTTGACGCGTCCGCCTGCGTTTTTCCGAAGCCGAGCAGATTTTCGCTGCGGTCGCTGCCCGCGTTTGAGGTCATAACGATTATGGTGTTTTCAAAGTTCACGGTTCTGCCCTGCGCGTCAGTAATTCTGCCGTCGTCAAGAATTTGCAGCAGCACGTTCAGCACATCGGGGTGGGCTTTTTCAATTTCGTCAAACAGCACCACCGAATACGGCTTTCTGCGCACCTTTTCGGTGAGCTGCCCTGCCTCATCGTACCCGACATATCCGGGCGGCGCGCCTATTATGCGGGATACAGAGTGCTTCTCCATAAATTCCGACATATCAAGGCGTATAAGCGTTTCGGGCGTATCAAAAAGCTGCTCTGACAGCACCTTTACAAGCTCTGTCTTACCCACGCCTGTGGGTCCTACGAAAATAAAGGACGCAGGGCGGTGCAGATTGTTTGTGTGAATACGCGAGCGCTTAACGGCGGCGGCGACAAGGTGCGTAGCCTCCCCCTGCCCTATTATACGTTTATTAAGCGCGTCTTCAAGTCCTGCCAGCTTTTTAAGGTCGCTTTCCTGCACCTTTGAGGCGGGAATACCCGTCCATAGCT
>URNB01000135.1 GCA_900549055.1 uncultured Oscillospiraceae bacterium | reverse complement strand
TTAACGGGACTTTCGGATTTTTTATATATACGCGCGACTATAAAATATGCAAAGCGCACATAATAATTCGGGGTGAAAAATATGAAAAATAAAAATAAAAATAAGGAAAAGCTCGAACCGGTCATCGATGTATCGTCCGTTCCCGTGACCGGAATGCCCGAAACCGCATTCGATATGGTGAACCGTTACGGCACATATAATATACAGTCCACCGCAGAGACCGAAAATATGTATCCGACCGTCGCACAGGGCTTTAATAAGGATATTATCAAGACCGATTGCGATGAAAATACGGATGACGACGAGAAAAAGAAGTAAAAACTTGACAAACGCTCCGAAAAGCTTTATAATTTTAATATGATTTAACTTTTTGGAGGAATTAAAAAATATGATTAGTGCCGGAGATTTCAGAAACGGAGTAACCTTTGAGGAAGACGGCAACGTTCTTCAGGTAATTGAATTTCAGCATGTTAAGCCGGGTAAGGGCGCCGCGTTCGTAAGAACAAAGGTTAAGAATGTTATTACCGGATCTGTTGTTGAAAAGAGCTATAACCCTACCGCAAAATTCCCGACCGCTTTTGTTGAGAGAAAGGATATGGAGTATTCTTATTCCGACGGCGATCTTTACTACTTTATGGATCAGGAAAGCTATGAGCTTGTTCCGATAAACGGCAGCGAGCTGGGCGACAACTTCAAGTTTGTAAAGGAAAACATGGTCTGCAAGATTCTTTCCTATAAGGGTAAGGTCTTCGGTGTTGAGCCGCCCACATTCGTTGAGCTTCAGGTATCTGCCACCGATCCCGGTTTCAAGGGCGATACCGCTACAAACGCCACCAAGCCCGCAACGCTTGAAACAGGCGCCGAAATTCGCGTTCCGCTCTTTATTAATGAGGGCGATATGATAAGAATCGATACCCGCACAGGCGAGTATATGGAGCGCGCATAATTTAAAAACGGAGGTTTGTAAAATGGATATCTGTGAGAAGGTAGCTTATATTAAGGGTCTTGCCGAGGGTCTTTCTCTCGACGAGAGCACAAAAGAGGGCAAAATTCTTGCCGCTGTTATCGATGTTTTGAGTGATATCACCGATGAAATATGCGAAATAGAGGACGGCTGCGATGAGCTTATGGAGCAGCTTGACGCGGTTGACGAGGATCTTTCCAATGTTGAAGACATTATTTACGGCGATGACGATTGTGATTGCTGCGATGATGACTGCGACTGCTGTGACGATGACGAGGAGCTTTATGAAATAGAGTGCCCCGCCTGCCACGATACCGTATATCTTGACGAGGATATGCTCAGCGAGGACGGAATTACCTGCCCGAACTGCGGAACAGAACTCGAATTCGATTTTGACGGCTGCGATTGCGGCTGCTGCCACGGCGACGAGTCTGATACCGACGGGGACGAAAAGGAATAATTTTTAAAGCGGAATTCGTAAAGCGGAATTTCAATATGGGTAATTCTTTATTCCGAATTCCGAATTTAAATGTCTGAAGACTGAAAAGCTCCCTGATATCGGGAGCTTTTTTAATAAAGACAGAGGTTAGTATATGCTCAAAACGGAATTTAAGCTTGAATATAAAATTGAAGAATCACCGACAGACGGCGGCGTTCCCGTAATAGTGGTGGCAGCCGGTTCGTCGACCCGTATGAACGGCATAAACAAGCAAACCGCACCGCTTTGCGGCGTTCCTTTAATAATCAGAACTCTTATGCGCTTTGAAAGGTGCGGCAGGATATCAAATATTATTCTCGTTGTAAGGCCGAACGAGCTTTTCAGTATGCAGCAATTGGCTGACAGGTATCATATCGGAAAGCTTTCCGATATTGTGTGCGGCGGGGAGAGCCGTCAGCAATCGGTAAAAAACGGCTTGGAGCGCGTACCCGCAAATGCCGAAACCGTGCTTATCCACGACGGCGCGCGGCCGTTTGTGACGGATGAGATCATATGCAGTGTTATATCCGCCCTCGGTACGCATAACGCTGTGGCCTGCGCAGTAAAGCTGAAGGATACCGTAAAGCAGGTCGATAAAAACGGATATGTACTCTCAACCCCCGATAGGGATACGCTGGTCGCGGTGCAGACCCCGCAGGGCGTGAATGTATCCGATTACCGTGCGGCTCTTGAAATTGCAGGGAATCCGGGTGCGTTTACCGATGATATGTCGGTAATGGAAGCGGCGGGGCATAAGCCCTTTACCGTGCCGGGCAGCTATGAAAACATAAAGGTGACAACTCCCGAGGACATAGCGCTTGCGGAATATCTTATTTTAAAGGATGAAAAAGAATGAGAATAGGTCACGGCTACGATGTCCACCGCTTTGCGGAAAACAGACGGCTTGTTATCGGCGGGGCGGAAATACCATTTGAAAAGGGACTTTTGGGGCATTCCGACGCGGACGTGCTGCTGCACGCCGTTTGTGACGCATTGCTCGGTGCTGCGGCACTGGGGGATATAGGCAGGCACTTCCCCGATACCGACCCGGCATTCCTCAATATTGACAGCCGTATACTGCTAAAAAAAACCGCAGAGCTGCTGAGGGAAAAGGGCTTTAAGGCGGTCAATATCGACGCTACGGTCATAGCACAGAAGCCAAAACTGGCAGTCTTTATTCCCGAAATGGTGAAAAATATTGCGGCTGACTGCGGCATTGAACCCGACTGCGTTAATGTTAAAGCTACAACCGAGGAGGGCTTGGGCTTTACAGGCAGTCTTGAGGGCATAGCGGCGCATGCCGTTTGCCTTATTGAGCGAATATAAGCGCCGTACCCCGCATATTATTTACGGGGGAACGGATATGAAGCTTTTTATAACCTTTTCAAAAAGAAGTCTTGCGGCGGTTTTGCTTGCGCTTATTGCGGCACTTGCGGTTTTGAGCCGAGTCACGGCGCTTTCGGGCGGCGATATCAGCGGAGCTACGAACGCCGAGCGGGTGGATTATATGAACAGCCTCGGCTGCAATGTAGAGGAAACCGCGGTTTCCTTTAAGAAAACAGTAATTCCGAAAAGCTTCGGAAGCGTTTATGAGAATTATAATTTGCTGCAGAAAAAGGCCGGACTTGATCTTGAACCGTATCGCGGCAGGGAAGCGCTTGTTTATACATATCGGTTGGCGGACGCACCGGGCACGGCGGTGAATCTTATAGTGGTAGACGGCTGCATTGTCGGCGGCGATATTTCATCGACCGCGCTTGACGGCTTTATGCTGCCGCTTTTAAGTGAGAGTGTAAAGAAAATTGAGACTTGATAAATTTATTTCTTCACAGCTTAATATCTCTCGTAAGGACGCCCGCGCCGCCATTTTAAGGGGCAGGGCAGCGGTAGACGGGACGACGCCGACAAGGTGCTTCCGATGGTTCAGACCGATATTTCGCCCATGGAGCTTACAA
>URNB01000134.1 GCA_900549055.1 uncultured Oscillospiraceae bacterium | reverse complement strand
CACTGCGCGGCATATTTCGGATTCCAGTAGCCGTTAGCATCGGCAAAGGTGTCGCAGTATTCCTTTGCGGACATTCCTCCGCGGGATAAATTATAGACCTTACTTCCGCATGCGCGCCCCAGAAACTGTCCCCACGAATACTCGTACATATCGTGCCAGCTGCTGCCGCCGTTTCCGTTATTCGCCTCAAATTCACCGGATGAGAGGCTGTCGCCCACGCAGGCAATCGTGCGGAAAATTGCGGTGTAGCCGCCGTCTTCGGGTATTGTGTCAAGCGGCTTTTCGTTTTCGTTTTCAAAAATGTTTTTAAGCTCCACGAAAACACTTCCTATTTTGTTTTTTTAGATTATAATATACCGAACCGTAAAAATCAAGACCTATTGAAATATTTTGAATTTTGCGTTATAATACTCACGAAAGGACAGATGTTTATGCCTGACAGACAAAGCTATTCCACCAGGGCACGCAAATATATTTCCGATTTTCTTGAGGACCGCGGGGAGAATACCGCGAGCGCCGCGGATATTATCAATTATTTAAGAGTGAAGGGCATTTCGGTTGATCCCGCCACTGTTTACCGCTGCCTCAACAGGCTGTGCTCGGAGCGGCTGGTGCTTAAAATAACCGAGGAAAAAACGAAGAAATCGGTTTACAGATTCATAGGCGGAGAACGGAATTGCGATGAGCATATACATATAAAATGCACCCGCTGCGGCAGGGTGATGCACCTTGAATGCTCGTTTATGCAGGATATAAAGGAGCATCTTCTTAAAAGCCACGGCTTTGCTTTGCGGTGCGACGGCAGCGTGCTGTACGGACTCTGCGGGGATTGCAGAGGAAAATAATTATGTGGATACTTTATGCCTTCGGATCGGCGTTTTTTGCGGGAATCACCGCGATACTCGCAAAATGCGGAATACGCCGCAGCGATTCGGACGCGGCTACCGCGGTGCGCACGGTTATAGTGCTGCTTTTTTCGTGGCTTATGGTTTTAATAAACGGCTCCGGCGGAAAAATTACCTCGCTCGGCGGAAAAACATGGGTGTTTCTTATCCTTTCGGGGCTTGCGACGGGCGCCTCATGGCTTTGCTGTTTTAAGGCGCTTAAAACCGGGGATGTGAACCGGGTAGTACCGATAGATAAATCAAGCACGGTTCTGACCGTGCTGTTTTCGTTTGTCTTTTTGGACGAAAAAATAACGCCGGCAAAATGCGCGGCGGTGGTGCTGCTTGCAATCGGAACATTTCTTATGCTTGAAAAAAAGCAGGAGGATACGGCAAAGCCGCAGGGGAATGGCTGGCTTTTTTATGCGGTTCTGTCCGCAGTATTTGCCGCACTGACCTCTATCCTCGGAAAGGTAGGAATAACCGGCACGCCGTCGGAGCTGGGCACGGCAATCAGAACCTGTGTTGTGCTTGTAATGGCGTGGGCTGTGCTGTTTATAACCGGGAAGCAGCATACCGTGCGGGAAATACCTAAAAACGAGCTGGGGTTTATATGCCTTTCGGGGCTTGCGACGGGCGCTTCGTGGCTGTGCTATTATACCGCCCTGCGGGACGGCCCTGCCGCGGCGGTAGCGCCTATCGATAAATTGAGCATTGCGGTGTCGGTAGTATTTTCATATGTTGTGTTCGGGGAAAAGCTTTCGGCAAAGGCGTTTTTCGGGCTGCTTATTTTTATTCTCGGCACAATGCTTATGCTTCTGTAGGAACGCTTTTCAATAGCTTAATGCGGCTGCGGTAATCGGGCATATACTGCTCTATAAGCTTATAAAACGCCGCGCTGTGATTATGGTGCTTTATATGCGCCAATTCGTGCACCACGACATATTCTATCGCGGGTAGGGGGTACGCCGCAAGCCGCCACGAAAAGCAAATGCCGTTTTTGCCGCTGCAGGAGCCGAAGCGCCTTTTGGCGGATGTTATCTTAACCGACGCGGGCTTAAGCCCCATAACAGCCGAATACCTTTCCGTAAGCATGGGGAATAGGTATTCGGCTTTTTTTCGCAGCTCTTCTTCTCTTTCATCCAAAGCCCGCTCACACTCTGAACGGTTTTGCGCGATTCTGAGCTTTTCATCTATCCAATCGCTGTATTTCAAAACGAATTTTTCGATTTCACGTCCGCTCATTTTAAGCGGTGCTCTTACAAGCAGCGTTGCGCGGTCGGTAATTTCAAGTGCGACCGTTTTGCGCGATGAGCGTTTGATTTCGTATTCCATTACCATCACCGTGCATATTATAACACACACAGCGCCCGAACGGAAGAAAAATCAACGCTGCTTCAGCTCATTTTCTATTATGAGCAGACGGTTGTACTTTGCAACGCGGTCACTGCGGCAGGGTGCTCCTGTTTTGATCTGACCGGCATTAAGCGCAACCGCAAGGTCTGCAACGGTCGTGTCCTCGGTTTCGCCCGAGCGGTGGGAGATTACCGCTGTATAGCCGTTTTTGCGCGCTGCTTCAACCACATCCATAGTTTCGCTCAGTGTTCCGATCTGGTTCGGCTTTACGAGTATCGAATTGCCTGCACCCTCGGCGATTCCTTTTTTAAAGCGCTTGATATTTGTAACAAAAAGATCGTCCCCCACAAGCTGTATGCGCTTGCCGAGGCGTTCGGTAAGATTTTTCCAGCCGTTCCAATCCTCCTCGGCGGCTCCGTCTTCAATGGAGATTATCGGGTATTTTTGCGCAAGTCTTTCATAATATTCTATAAGCTCATCCGCCGTCATTTTAACATTTCTTTTCGGAAGCAGATATTCTCCGCCGGAATACCATTCGCTTGAAGCAACATCAAGGGCTATTTTGGTGTTTTCGGCGGTATAGCCCGCCTTTTCTATCGCTGCTGTTATAAGCTCTATCGCTGCCTCGTCCGAATCAAGGTCGGGCGCAAAGCCGCCCTCGTCGCCGACACCCGTCGATTTGCCCTTTTCCTTTAAAATAGAGCCGAGCGCCTTGTATATCTCGCTGCAGCGGCGCAGTCCCTCTGAAAAGCAGCAAATGTCAAATGGAATTATCATAAACTCCTGAATATCAATGTTGTTCGCCGCGTGCGCCCCGCCGTTCAAAATGTTCATCATCGGTCTCGGCAGCACCTGCGCGTTTATTCCGCCGAGATATCTGTAAAGCGGCATTTTGTAATGTGCCGCGGCAGCCTTCGCTGTTGCCAGCGATACCGCCAATATCGCATTTGCGCCGAGGCGGCTTTTGTTTTCCGTTCCGTCAAGCTCGCACATTGCACGGTCGGCAAGACGCTGGTTGTCTGCGGGATATCCGCGAAGCGCAGGGCAAATCATATCGTTGACAGCCGAAACCGCCTTTAAAACGCCCTTCCCCGAATAGCGCGATGTATCCCCGTCACGCATTTCGTGCGCCTCATACGCGCCTGTGGAAGCGCCCGAGGGGGATATTGCAAAGCCACGGCTTCCGTCCTCCAAAATCACCTCGGCACCGACCGTCGGCGTGCTTCTTGAGTCCATAAGCTCAAAGCCTCTTATTTCGGCTATATTGGTTCCTTTCAAATTAAATCACCCGTTTCAAAATTTATATA
>URNB01000133.1 GCA_900549055.1 uncultured Oscillospiraceae bacterium | reverse complement strand
TTTTATTAACTTTTTAATCGTCTAATATATATAATACCTTTTTTTTACAAAAAAATCAACAGTTAAATAACCTGCGGATTTGCAAAGAATTTGTATTCTTTTTTAAAGCTTTTGTAATAATTTCTGCTAACATGCAGATCCTTGCCATTTGCAAGTCTTATTATGTCACTGTTGTAAGCGGAAATGTAATTGAAATTTACTACATACGCTCTGTTGATTTTGCAAAACTGATTTTTCGGCAGAGTGCCGTAGACCCGCGCCATTGTTTTTCTGCAGCGGAGGCTTTCGTTTTTAAGACCTATAAGACAGTTTTTATTGTCTGCCTCCAAATAAAAAATATCGTTTGCTCTTATGCAGAAAATATCGTCACCGTTCTTTACCCATAACGGCCTGCGGGCAATATTATTAAGAAAAAAATCGTCAAGAACCGCGAAAAGAACGCCGTAATCAAGCGGCTTCAGGAGAAATCTGTAAGGCATTACCATAAATGATTCGAAAACAAAATCGGTATATGAGCTCAAAAAAATAATCGTGCTGCTGCAGTTGTTGGCTCGCAGGTGCTTCGCGGTTTCAAGTCCGTTGAGCCCGTTTATATGATAGTCCAGAATTATAAGCAGATAATCATTTACGCTTCGAAGTAAGGCTTCGCTTGAATCATAAATTTCCACCAATAGATCCAAACGGCGTTCGTTGGCATAATCGTAAATCATTTTCTTTGTCTTTTCGGCGCATCCTTTATCCTTGTCACATATTGCTATCCGCATTGTAATTCGTCCTTTCGCTTCTCTATTTCGACATTATTCGATAACAAATATTATAACGCGTTTACTATAAAATGTCAATAAACTTCTAAAATTATTACAATAAAGCATAAAAAAAGCGTTTTACTCTGATTTTTTTACCTTTTACTCCCGAAATATCCGATGATTTTCCGATTGTTTGTACAATTCTTTCGCAGAAAGAAAAAATCGGATGAAATGTTTACAAATCGTGCGTTTTTTCCTTTCTTAAAAGAAAAGGGAGGAAAAAGGTATGAAAAATCGGGAAATTATTAAATATGTAAAGGAAATAAGGGAGGGTAACGCCTCGGGCTTTGAAGAGCTGTATGAGGCTTTCCTTCGGCTTATAAATTTCTACGGCAGAAAAATCGGAGAGGACGGCAGTGAGGAGCTGATTCTGTTTTTCACAGAGCTTTTGCATTCGCTCGATATCGGAAAATTCACACCTGATGAGAGTGAAGAGCTTAACAAATACATTGCGGTATCAATTCGCAATCGTTACATAGAGCTTTCGCGCCGCAAAAGCCGCTTATTGAGAATCAGCAATGAAATAACCGAGGAATGCGCCGACAGCACCGATGAACCCGATAGTAAATTCTTTTTGAAGGAGGGGCTCATGCTGCTTTCGGAGCGTCAGCGTACGGTGATAGACTACAGATACTTCTGCGGCTACTCCGACCGTGAGATTGCCGACATTCTTTCAATCAGCCGGCAGGCGGTGCATAAGCTGGAGACTCGTGCGATATCTATATTAAAAGAATATTACTCAGTTTGTCTATAAACCTGAAAATTAATTTTTACGGCGGAAACGCCGCAGCTTTCGTTTTTTCAAGGGCACCGGGGTGAGTGCCCACGGAGCATAACAACCGACTGCCGCCTGTGGGGAATAAAAGGAGGGTGTTATGGCGCCGCGGTCAAAGAAAATTCGCGCTCCGGGCGACCGTTTTCTTTGGACGCCGCAAGAGTAGGGAGCGCGGTGAAAAAGTCGATACGCTCACTGTATATGATCGGGCGTTTCGGGCGATAATAATTATATTAAATTATTATGGGTGATTTGGTTGAAAAAGCAAGGCGTTTTTTATATTAAAATAACGGCGGTATGTATTTTATGCTGCTTATCATTGGTTGTGGGAGGTTATTTTTATCTTCACCGCAGCCTGAAGCCTGCGGAGGGACAGGCTTCTGAAATTCCCTACAGCTTTTCTTTACCAGACAATAAGGGCTTGCTTTTTGATATAGCGGGAAACAGGACGTTTGTTTATCTTGATTTTGAAAATGAGCGGATGAATGTCATAATTCCGCAGGCAGAGAGCTTTGATCCGACTGACTTCGGATATTCGGGAGATTTTGAGCTTCGGGGAGAACTGCCGGTTTTGGCGGCGCTGATAGATTATGCGGGCGGAATAACACTGCAGGAAAACGGAGAACAGACAAGATACACAGGTGTTCAGGTGACGGATATGTTGAGCCGAAGCACCGACAGCGAGCAGCTGCTGCGCAGAATAATTCCCGCAATCCTGCGGTCGGTTGCGGAAAACGGTCTTGAGGATGAAGCGTTTAATTATATTATTGATAAATCGGATACGGATCTCACCGTACCCGATTGCTTAGCATGGCGAAATTATATAAGCCGACTTTGCGAAAACGGAAGAATAATAAACTGAAAACCGCTTTTTACCTTTTAAAATTAGACGAATATATGCTTGCGATTGACAACGCCGCTTATTATGGCTATAATATTAAGGTACAATTTCTCGGAGGTAGAGCTTT
Organism: uncultured Oscillospiraceae bacterium; assembly: GCA_900549055.1. Lineage (GTDB taxonomy): Bacteria > Bacillota > Clostridia > Oscillospirales > Acutalibacteraceae > UBA737. The sequence goes on along the minus strand of URNB01000133.1, from coordinate 1,200 downwards.
GAAAACGGTTAATGAAATTTTTGCAAGCAATGTATTTAACGATTCGGTAATGCTTGAGAGGCTGCCGAAGGATACATATAAGGCGCTTAAAAGCGCAATCAAAGAGGGCAAGGGAATCGACAGCAGCATAGCCGATACCGTAGCCTCCGCCATGAAGGACTGGGCGATTGAAAAGGGCGCTACGCACTATACTCATTGGTTTCAGCCGCTCACCGGCATAACTGCCGAAAAGCATGACAGCTTTATATCGCCCACAGAAGACGGCGGAATTATTATGGAGTTTTCGGGCAAGGAGCTTATAAAGGGAGAGCCGGACGCATCGTCCTTCCCGTCGGGCGGGCTTCGCGCCACCTTTGAAGCAAGGGGCTATACGGCATGGGATCCGAGCTCCTTCGCCTTTGTAAAGGATAATACACTCTGCATTCCCACGGCGTTTTGCTCATAACAAATCGGCTCATATCACTCGCCCCCTAACAGCGTTTCAATCGGGACGTTCAGTGCTTCGGCGATGTAAAGATACGTCGATACCGCGCCGTATCGTCCGCCTCGCTCAATGCAGGAGATCGTGCTGTCCGCTATTCCAGCCCTTTCTGCGAGGGCCTCCTGATTCAGCCCGCGCATCTGCCGCCACGCCTTGACGCGCTCGCCGATGCGCTGCTCGGTCGGGATAGGCCCCTTCGGCGCTTTATCCTCGCTCAGGAAGTCCGTCACACGGATGCCCACGGCCTCACAGATGCGCTCGCACAACGGGATGGTCGGCATAATGCGCCCATACTCATAATTCGCAAGCTGCCCCTGCACAAGGCCACACATGGCGGCAAACTGTGATTGGCTCATGCCCCTTGCTTTTCTAAGGTTGCGGATCCGCTCCGCAGTGTCTTTTGCATTCATCTTTTCGCTCCCTTTATTTTCTCAGCTTTTGGCCACGCCGCGTTTTGACCTGGCGCGCTCCAAAATAATCGTCTTTTGCCTGCGTCTGCCGCTTCTCTTCGGCCTTCGCCGCCCGGACCTTCGCAATATCCTCCGCATAATGCGGGCAATGGTCCTGGCAGCCGGGATAGCGCACGGGTGGCAGGCAGCTGTGGCAGTGCTCAAAGCTCATCTCACACCTCGCGGATCGTGATGCCGTACTTGCCCTGCATCAGTTTCTTTTTCAGCAGATAGTCTTTCGTTTTCACGCCCTTTGCGTCCTCGACCTCG
>URNB01000132.1 GCA_900549055.1 uncultured Oscillospiraceae bacterium | reverse complement strand
CTCCATTCGTCACTCTTTTTTAATCTCTGTAACACATCTATTGTAAACCTACACGGAAAATTGAAATAACCTAAACGGCGGGATTGACAAATAAATGCGTTGAGTATATAATATATAAGTTAAATTATGTTTATTTAAGGATGTATATTTATGGAGTGGACTTCGCTTAACGACCTGCGCGAAAAATATCTTTCATTTTTTGAGTCAAAGGGGCATATGCGGCTGAAAAGCTTTTCGTTAGTACCTAATAACGATAAGTCTTTGCTGCTTATAAATTCGGGCATGGCGCCTATGAAAAAATACTTCACGGGTGAGGTGACGCCACCCTCAAAGCGGGTTACAACCTGCCAGAAGTGCATAAGAACACCCGACCTTGAACGCGTGGGGCACACCGCGCGCCACGGCACATATTTTGAAATGCTCGGCAATTTCTCTTTCGGGGATTATTTTAAGGAGCAGGCAATAGAGTGGGCGTGGGAGTTTTTAACCAAGGTGCTGGAAATTCCGTCGGATTTATTGTGGCCCTCGGTTTATGAGGAGGACGACGAAGCCTACACTATCTGGCGCGATAAAATAGGCGTACCCGAAAGCCATATTGTAAGACTCGGTAAAGAGGATAACTTTTGGGAGCATGGGACAGGTCCCTGCGGACCCTGCAGCGAAATATACTTTGACCGCGGCGAAAAATACGGCTGCGGCAGCCCCGACTGCAAGCCGGGGTGCGATTGCGACCGCTATATGGAAATATGGAACAACGTTTTCTCCCAGTTTAACAATATGGGTGACGGCACTTATACAGAGCTTGAGCATAAGAATATAGATACCGGAATGGGTCTTGAGCGTCTTGCCTGCGTTATGCAGGGGGTTGACAATATGTTCGAGGTCGATACCATACGCAACATATTAAATAAGGTCTGCGAAATGTCGGGCAAGGAGTACGGAAAGGACGATAATACCGATATTTCTATCCGTGCTGTAACCGACCACATAAGAGCCTCGGTATTTATGATAAGCGACGGTATTATACCGTCCAACGAGGGCAGAGGTTATGTTCTTCGCCGTATAATCCGCCGCGCGGCAAGGCACGGCAAGCTTATAGGCATAAACAAGCCGTTTTTAACCGAGCTTTCAAACGCCGTCATTGCCGAAAACAAGGCGGGCTACCCCGAGCTTGTGGAAAAAGAGCAGCTTATTAAAAAGGTTATTTCCAATGAGGAAAGCAACTTTAACAAGACTATTGACCAAGGCTTGAATTTGCTTAAAGACCTGATAAAGGCGGGCGGCGTGCTTTCGGGTGAGGACGCATTCAAGCTTTACGATACCTACGGTTTTCCGCTTGACCTTACAAAGGATATTTTAGCCGAAAACAATATGACCGTGGATGAGGAAAAATTCCGCGAGCTTATGGAAAACCAGCGCCAAATGGCGCGTTCCTCCCGCAAATCTGCCGATGCGGAAAGCTGGAAGAGCGACGGCATAAGCTTTGATAATACTCCCGCTACCGAATTTGTGGGATATACCGAGAATAAGTGCGGCGCGCGCGTACTTGATATTGTGGCAGACGGCGAGCAAACCTCTTATGCCGCAGAGGGCGCAAAGGCAATTATAGTGCTTGATAAAACCGCGTTTTATGCCGAAAGCGGCGGTCAGGTGGGCGATACGGGCGTTATTTATACGGATAATGCCGTGTTTAAGGTTACCGATACAAAGAAGACCGCGGGCGGCGTGTTTACCCACTTCGGCACGGTTGAAAAGGGTACTTTAAGCGTGGATGATACCGCTACGGCGGAAATTGATGCAGAGCGCCGCAGCGCCATTCGCCGCAACCACACAGCGGCGCACCTTTTGCAGGCGGGTCTGCGCGCGGTTTTGGGCACGCACGTTGAGCAGGCGGGTCAGCTTGTAAACGAAAACGCGGTGCGCTTTGACTTTACGCATTTTTCGGCTTTGACCGCCGAAGAAACCGAAAAGGTTGAAAGCTTTGTTAATACCGCCATACTTGAGGGTATCGCGGTTGAAAATACCGAAATGCCCATAGACGAGGCGCGGAAACTCGGGGCAATGGCGCTTTTCGGCGAAAAATACGGTGAAATAGTGCGCGTTGTAAACGTAAAGGATAAATCAATAGAGTTCTGCGGCGGCACACATATTGATAACACCGCAAAAATCGGGCTTTTCAAAATTATTTCTGAATCAAGCGTTGCGGCGGGCGTTCGCCGTATTGAGGCGGTAACGGGGCTTAATGTTATTTCCCTTATAAACGCCGATAAAGCGCTTATAGCAAGCACTGCCGATACCTTAAAATGCTCTGCGGGTGATATTTCAAAGCGCGCTGTGCAGCTTACAAACGAGCTGCGAGACATAAAAAAACAGCTTGAAAAAACCGAGGCAAAACTGGCTGCGGGCAAAATAACCGAGATAGTAAACAGCGCAAAGGAAATAGGCGGCGTTAAGATTGCAGTGGCACGGCTTGACGGCACCGCCCCCGATGAGCTTAAAAAGACCGCTGAGACCGTAAAGGCAAATTATGCCGACGCGGTTGTTGTGCTTGCGGCAGTAAACGGCGAAAAGCTTACCTTCTGCGCCGCCTGCGGTAAGGATGCGCTGAGTAAAGGCGCACATGCGGGCAATTTGGTGCGCGAGGTTGCAAAGGCAGCCGGCGGCAACGGCGGCGGCAAGCCCGACCTTGCAATGGCGGGCGGTAAGGATAGTGCGGCGGCGGATAAAGCGCTCGGCACTGCTGAGCAGGTAATTACCGCTCAAATAGGAGTGTGAAAAAATGGCAGACTGTTTATTTTGCAAAATAGCTGCGGGAGAGATACCCAGCACCAAGGTGTATGAGGACGAGTATGTGTATGCCTTTAAGGATATTGACCCACAAGCGCCGTTTCACGCGGTGGTAATTCCGAAAAAGCATATTGCCTCGGCTGATGAAATAGATTCATCAAACAGCATAGAAGTTGCGCGCGTTTTTGAGGCGATTGCGAAAATTGCAAAGCAGGAAAACCTTGAAAACGGCTACCGCGTTGTAAATAACTGCGGGGAGGACGGCGGTCAGACCGTTCACCATATGCATTTTCACCTGCTGGCACGCAGAAACCTTGCGTGGCCTCCCGGTTGATACGGCGGTATTTAATATTTTTAAAGGGGAATAAAAAATGGCTGAATATTACACTATGAAAATAGCCGGTCTTGAAAGACGGCTTGAAAAATTTCCTGTAAACGAGAAAATGGACATTGCTGCGTTTATAATTTTCGGCGATGTGGAGCTGACTATTGCAGGCTGCGAGGAGCTGCGCAAAAAGCTGCCCGAGTTTGATGTTATTTTAACGCCCGAGGCAAAGAGTATTCCTATAGCCTACGAAATGGCGCGCCAGACGGGTAAGCCCTATATAATCGCCCGCAAGGGTATGAAGGTGTATATGCGCCACCCGCTTGAGGTAAATGTAACCTCAATTACAACGCAGCACGAGCAGCACCTGTTTTTGGGCGAGAGCGAAACTAACCTGATAAAAGGTAAAAGAGTGCTTATTATAGACGATGTTATAAGCACCGGTGAATCGCTTGCCGCCGTGCGCGAGCTTGTAAAAGAGGCGGGCGGAACGGAAGCCGCAGCCTGCGCGTTTTTGGCAGAGGGCGACGCCGCAGACCGCAAGGATATAATTTTCCTTGAGAAGCTTCCGCTTTTCTTTAAGGACTGAAAAAATTCAGGCTCTATAATAAATGTTGGGGTAGCAAAATAGAGTTTGCAGAAAGAAGATAAAAAAGTAGAGCATATTTAGCTGAAATCCGTTAAAATGGAATTGCTTAAAACACCATGAACGGAGGCTGAATATG
>URNB01000131.1 GCA_900549055.1 uncultured Oscillospiraceae bacterium | reverse complement strand
AAGAGTAGGGAGTGCAGTCCGAAAATCCGTGATTTTCGAGCGAACGGCATTCCCGCAGGGGTGTGCACCGATTTTTCGACGCGCGTATTAAGCCTTGATTCTTTTATCACAGCGGGTCGCAAGGCGTGTGCCGATGCTTTGGAAGAGCTGAACCAGCACTATAAGGAACACAACGGCAAAGATCATTACAAGATATTTATATCTGTAATAGCCGTAGTTAATGGCTATTTTGCCGAGTCCGCCGCCGCCGATAATACCGCTCATTGCGGAGTACCCGAGAACGGTTGTTATTGCAAGCGTGGCGTCGGATATAAGCGAGGGTACGCTTTCGGGTATCATAACCTTTACGATTATCTGAAACGGCGAAGCGCCCATGCTCTGTGCGGTTTCAATGATATTCGGGTTAATCTCCCTCATGCTGCTTTCAACAAGGCGCGCGATAAACGGAAAAGCCGCGATTACAAGCGGTACTACCGTTGCGGGCGTGCCGACTACCGTACCGACTATAAGGCGGGTAAGCGGGAAAACCATTATCATAAGTATGAGGAACGGCACAGAGCGCAAAAGGTTGATTAAGACATTTAAAAAATGCAAAATGCACTTGGGCACGCGCAGAATTTTTCCGTTCTCCCCCGCCACAAGCAGTATGCCGAGCGGCAAGCCGATAACCGCCGCAAAAAACGTAGAAAGCACCGTTACATAGACGGTTTCCCAAATGGCAAGCGGGAACTGATTTTTAAGTATATCCATAGCCGTTGTAAATTCTTCGGACGCAAAAAAGCTGCTCATTACTGCTTTACCTCCTCTACAAATATATCGGGTATGCTTCCGAGGTAATCAAGTGCCCTCTGCGTTTGCTCCCCGCCGCCCGAAATACCGAGCAGCATATTTCCGTATGCTTTGTCGCCGATACTTCTGGTAGACGCAGAGAGAATACTCGCGGCAATATTCTCCTCTATAGCCATTTTCGCTATAAGCGGCGTTTCGGTGGCGTTTGCGCCGTTAAACACAACGCGTATCACAGCGCCGTCCTCCCCGCTCATAACCGGGTTTTGGTAACCCTCGGGGTAAACAAGGCGCTTCGCCGCCTCGGATTTTGGTGATGAGAAAACATCGCTGACCGCGCCTTCCTCGGCAACCTCTCCGCCGTCAAGTATGGCAACGCGTGTGCATATCTGTTCAACAACGCTCATTTGGTGGGTTATTATAATAACGGTAATGCCGAGCCTATCGTGTATATCGCGGACAAGCGAAAGTATAGATTGCGTGGTCTGCGGATCAAGCGCGCTTGTAGCCTCGTCGCAAAGCAGAATTTTAGGGTGCGTTGCAAGAGCGCGGGCAATTGCTACGCGCTGCTGCTGACCGCCCGACAGCTGCGCGGGATAGCTTTTAAACTTATCCCCCAGCCCTACAAGCTCCAAAAGCTCGGCGGCGCGCTTTTCCGCGTCGGCCTTCTTTACGCCCGCCAATTCAAGCGGAAAGCAAACATTTTTAAGGCAATTCCGCTGCATAAGCAGGTTAAAGCCCTGAAATATCATTGTAATATCTCTGCGCTTTTCCCTGAGCTCCCTTTGCGATAATTCGGTCATACTTTTGCCGTCAATCAGAACTTCGCCCGAGGTCGGGCGCTCAAGCATATTAATGCAGCGCACAAGCGTGCTTTTGCCGGCACCGCTCATTCCTATAATGCCGTAAATCTCGCTGTCTGGTATTGTAAGCGTTATATCCTTCAGTGCGTCAACCGTACCGCCCGATACGCCGAAGGTTTTGGAAAGGTGTTTAATTTCAATCATTGTTTTCTCCGTTTACATGGCAGTAACGCCGACCGCGTTTGCGGACAGCGTTACAGTAAATTTTATCAGTTATTTTTCAATGGCGTCGAGGCTTGACTGCTTACCGCCGTAAAGACCCATAGGCTCAACGTGGATAGCCGCAACCGATACCACCTTTGTGCCGTTTTCCTTATTGAAGTTTTCAAGGTAAGGCAGGTGCTGGAAGTAGTTAGCGTCGATCTCGCCGCTGTCAACAACATTGTTCGGCTGAACATAATCGGTAAATTCCTTAACGTCAAGCGTTATATTCTTTTTCTCAAGAATCTTCTTTGCAACCGCAAGTATTTCGGCGTGGGGTGTGGGAGAAGCCGCAACCGTAATTTTAGTGCCGGAAAGCTTACTGTAATCCACCGATGAATCGTAGCCGTCGCCGGGATTTTCAACAACGCTTACAACCGAGCCGTTGTACTTATCGGCAATGAAATCGGCAACCTCTTTGCTTTCAAGAGCGGCTTTAAGAGCCTTTATCGCATCGGTCTTTTCCTTGCCCTCTTTAACCGCTAAAATATTGCTGTAAGCGGAAGATGAACCCTCAATCGCAAGCGAATCCTTTACGGGGTTAAGGTCAGCCTCGATTGCGTAGTTGGAGTTTATAACCGCGTAATCAACATCCTTAAGCGCATTGGGAAGCTGTGCTGCCTCAATTTCCTGGAACTTGATATTGTGGGGGTTTTCGGCAATATCGTTTACCGTGGCGGTGATTGTTGCGCCGTCCTTAAGCTTAATATAACCCTTTGATTCAAGTAAGAGAAGTGCGCGAGCCTCGTTTGTCGCATCGTTCGGCACCGCAATGGTAACAGAGCCGCCGTTCTTGCTTCCGCAGCCCGCAAAGGCTGTAACCAATAGTGCTGCCGTTAATAATACCGCAAATATTTTTTTCATTTTAAATCTACCTTTCAAATTCTTTTTATATGAAGTATTGCGTATGAATTACAAGTTTCACATTCGGAAATCCGTACATCGGGTTGCCGCAGCGCTTTTTGCCCGCGATATTAACCCATATCCGCATTTTGTTTTTATCACGGTTTTCAGCTCCTTTTTGTTTCGTTGATGTCAGTATACACCGAAAATCTTATTTTGTCCAATACCCTATAAAAATAGTGAGTTATAAATTTAATCTATAACTCACTTGAAATTTATAACATTAAGTATTGCCGTATGTTATCAATATACATATTTCCTATTTTGCCGAGAAGCTGATTCTTTCTTGTTATATAGCCTATCTCCATCGACTGATTGTTCTCCTCGGTATTTGAAAACGGCACAGCGCGGTATTCATCGCCGTTAAGCTCCTCGCAGATTATTCCAGAGCAAAGCGTAAAGCCGTTAAGCCCCACCATAAGATTAAGCATTGTCGCGCGGTCGTTTGCCTTTATGGTCTGCGGAAATTCGTTTCCCACAAAAATTTCCTCGGCAAGATATAAAGAGCTGTCCGCTCCCTGCTCGAAGGAAAGGCAGGGGTAATCGTTAAGCTCCGCCGCGGTTATACAGGACTTATTCGCAAGCGGGTGATTTTTCCAAAGGTAAACGAAAACGCCGCAGTCTATAAGACGGTGAAATTCAAGCTCGCCCGCCTTCAGTATTTTATTTATAAAGTTGCGGTTGAAATCGCTCAGGTAAATTATTCCTATTTCGCTGCGGAGCGTTTTAACATCCTCGATTACTTCCTTGGTTTTCGTCTCTCGGATTGCAAATTCATACTTTGCGGTATCAAAATTCTTTACCGTTTCGACAAACGCCTTAACCGCAAAGGAATAGTGCTGGGCAGACACTCCGAATTTCTTTTTAAGCGTGCCGCTCGGGCCGTATTTCTCGGCAAGCGCCTCATACTGATGATACAGCTGCCCGGCGTAGGTCAAAAACTCCTGCCCGTCGGCTGTGAGGGATACTCCCCTTCCGCTTCGGTGAAATATTATTATTCCGAGTTCCCTTTCCAGTTCTTTAACGGTAGCCGTGAGCGACGGCTGCGTGATATACAGCTTTTCCGCCGCCTTGTTCATCGAGCCGGTTTCCGCTATTACCGTTACATAATGAATCTGCTGTAATG
>URNB01000130.1 GCA_900549055.1 uncultured Oscillospiraceae bacterium | reverse complement strand
GGGAATCGTACCCCCTACTTCCGGCAGAATACTTCTTGACGGCGAGGATATAACCGGCCTGTCGGTCACCGAACGCGCAAGGCGCGGCGTCAGCTTTGCATTTCAGCAGCCGGTACATTTTAAGGGACTTACTGTATATGACCTTATAGGTCTTGCCGCAGGTAAGCCTATCGGTATTAACGAGGCGTGCGAATATCTTTCGCAGGTAGGTCTTTGCGCAAGGGATTATATTAACCGCGAGGTCAATTCCTCACTTTCGGGCGGCGAGCTTAAAAGAATTGAAATTGCAACCGTGCTTGCCCGCTCTGCCAAGCTTACTATTTTTGACGAGCCCGAGGCGGGAATCGACCTGTGGAGCTTCGGCAACCTTATAAAGGTATTTGAAAAAATGCACGCAGAGCTCGGCGGCTCGGTAATGATAATTTCCCACCAGGAGCGCATTCTGAATATAGCCGACAGAATAATAGTTATAAGCGCGGGGTCTGTTAAGGCAGACGGTGTCAAGGCGGATGTGCTTCCCGCATTGCTCGGTACTCTTGATATGGGATGTCGTGTAACTGCCGGCAGCGATAAGGAGGACTGCATATGAACAACACAGAACTGCAATTGCTGCAGATAATCGCCGATATGGGCGACAGCACCGACGGTGCTTTCAATATCCGAGCGAACGGACAGCTTGCCAACCGCCGGGTCACGGAAAATATCGATATAAAAACAAAGACCGATAATCCCGGAATAGACATTATAATTAAACCGGGCACTGTGAACGAAAGCGTCCATATTCCGGTAATTATAAGCGAAACCGGTCTTACCGACCTTGTTTACAATGATTTTTATATCGGTGAAAATTCAGATGTCACCATAATTGCGGGCTGCGGTATTCATAACTGCGGCGAGAAGGAGTCGCGGCACGACGGCATACACACCTTTTACGTAGGCAAAAACGCCAAGGTAAAGTACATTGAAAAGCACTACGGCGAGGGCGACGGAAACGGCGAAAATGTTATGAACCCCACCACAATAGTAAATATTGAGGACGGCGGCTATATGGAAATGGAAACCGCACAGATAAAGGGTATTGATTCAACAAAACGCGTGACACGCGCCACTCTTGCCGCAAGCGCCGCTTTGGTCATTCACGAAAAAATCATGACCCACGGCAGCCAGACCGCCGAAACCGATTTCTCGGTTGATTTAAACGGTGAGGACTCGGGCGCAAATGTTATTTCCCGCTCGGTTGCAAAGGGAAATTCGCGGCAGAAATTTGTTTCCATGATAAACGGAAACAACCGCTGCAGCGGACACACCGAGTGTGACGCGATTATTATGGAAAACGGAAAAGTAAGCGCCCTGCCCGAGCTTACCGCAAATCATATTGACGCTTCTTTAATTCATGAGGCGGCAATAGGCAAAATTGCGGGCGACCAGCTTATAAAGCTTATGACCCTCGGACTCACCGAGCAAGAGGCGGAAGAACAGATTATAAACGGATTTTTAAAATAAACTACCGTCGCATATTTTACCGTCGCATATTGCCCGAGTGCATAACGGTAATGAACTTTACGTCTTCAAGCCTACAAACCGTTGTTTGGCAGCCCGCGCCTTTAAGCACAATATGGTCTGCGCCTACGGTTATAAGCTTGCCCGTTCTTTTATCGCTTTTTCCGCATATTACCGACTCAACCGTTACGGGCTTACCTATTTGCTTTTTCAGATATTCCCCTATTCCTGCGGCATTTTCATCTCTTTTGTCGAAGCTTTTTAAGTATTCCCCATAGGCGTCGAGATCGCGTTCGCTTAAAATACCGCAAGGCATTTTTTCATTCATAAATATCACCCCCTCACATTATATGAGTCTACCGCGTTTGCGGTACAGTAAGGAGAACAGCAGATATGTCCACACCGCATATAAACGCCGAAAAGGGCGATTTTGCCGAAACCGTTTTAATGCCGGGCGATCCATACCGCGCGGAATTTATTGCAAAAAATTTCCTTGACGGCGCCCGTCTTGTAAACGATGTGCGCGCCGTCAAAGGATATACGGGCACCTACAAGGGAAAGCCTGTTTCGGTTATGGCAAGCGGAATGGGTATGCCCTCTATCGGGATATATTCCTATGAGCTTTTTAACCTTTTCGGCGTGGAAAATATCATACGCATAGGCTCTGCGGGATCATATAACGAAAGCGTGAAAGTAAGGGACATCGTTATAGCCGAGGGCGCCTGCACCGATTCAAATTACGCCGGTCAGTTCGGTCTGCCGGGCACATTCGCTCCCATAGCCGATTTCGGAATACTGTGCAAATCGGTTGAAACCGCCGAGAAAATGGGTATTCGCTACCATGTCGGCAATATATTATCAAGCGACCGCTTTTACGGGAATAATTCCCTGCCCGCCGCTATGCGCCCGCCCGAGTGCTGGGCTAAAATGGGCGTTTTATGCGTTGAAATGGAGGCGGCGGCGCTTTTTATGAACGCAGCGGCTGCCGGAAAGCATGCGTCGGCTGTTCTCACTATTTCCGATTCGCTGATAACGGGCGAAAAAACCACCGCCGAGGAGCGGCAAAACAGCTTTACCGACATGATGAAATTAGCACTTGAAACAACGCTTTTACTTTAAGATTTTTCACTGTAGGGTTTTAAAATGAGTTTGAAAGAAAATTTACTTGAATTGCTGCAAAAAAACAGCGGAGAATTTTTATCGGGCGAAAAGGCTGCGGAAATACTCTCTGTCAGCCGAACCGCCGTTTGGAAAGCCGTGACTGCCTTAAAAAAAGAGGGATATAATATAGAGTCGGTAACAAACAGGGGCTACAGGCTCTCTGCTGATACCGATGTTCTATCCGCCTGCGGTATAAATGATTGTTTGGGCGGGCAGGCGAAAAAATACGATATTTCGGTGCTCGGCACGGTAACTTCAACAAACGCCCTTATAAAAACCGAGGCAGCGAAAAACGCGCCCGAGGGCAGAATTATAATTGCCGCCGAGCAAACGGCGGGCAGAGGGCGTTTCGGCAGGAGCTTTTTCTCGCCTACCGGCAGCGGGCTTTACATAAGCATTCTTCTGCGCCCGACCCTGCCGGTAACGGCGGCGGTTTCGGTAACGGCGGCGGCTGCCGCGGCGGTTGCCGAAGCAATAGAAAAGGTTGCCGATCAAAAAGCCGAAATAAAATGGGTGAACGATATTCTTGTTAACGGAAAAAAGGTGTGCGGAATTTTAACCGAGGCTTCTCTCGATGTTGAAAGCGGTGCGCTTTCTTACGCGGTACTCGGCATAGGCGTAAATGTTTATCCGCCCGTGGGAGGCTTCCCCGCAGATATAAAAAACAAAGCAGGCGCGCTTTGCGACACAAAGCAGCCGGGGCTTAAAAATCGGCTTGCCGCCGAAATCATAACCCGATTTTTCAGCTATTATTCCTCGCTTGCAGCCAAGACCTATCTTGAACCATACCGTTCAAGGTGCATAGTCCCCGGTAAAAACATAACCGTATTATCGGGCGGCAGGGAGACTCCCGCATACGCCGTTATGATAGACGACGACTGCCGACTTCTGGTAAGATACGATGACGGGAGTGAAGAATATCTCTCCTCCGGAGAGATCAGCATACGCCTTTAATACGGATATGCGGGAAAATTCAAAAAGTATAAAAAATGTAGGTTTGTCAATGATGTGTTACAAAAATCAGAAAACTTCGCCGAAGGATAAAAAGGAATACAAATAATCGGCAGGAGATTTCCAGTTAAGAGGGCGTATAGGGAAATTATTGTACTTTCTGTTGTGAACAGCAAGTTGCTTTTTAAAGTCATCAAAAGAGTAAAATGAATGAGTAGCATAGAAGTATTCGTTATCTTTGCGATGTGAACGCTCTACCTTACCGTTGTGTC
>URNB01000129.1 GCA_900549055.1 uncultured Oscillospiraceae bacterium | reverse complement strand
TTTCCTGCCGATATAACCGCCGCTTATGAAGCGCTCGGCGGCACACCGTGGCTCGATTTTCACCACACGGTGTTCGGTCAGGTGACCGAGGGTATGGATGTTGTGGACGCTATCGCCGCGGTGGAAACCGTTAACGACGTTCCGCGAAGCGATGTTATAATTGAAAGCATAGAGGTTACCGAGCTTTAATAAAAATTTCGGAGGTTGCTTATGAGAAAGATCCGCAGGATGTTAATTTCATTGCTTGCAGCGGCAATATCGGCTGCGGCTTTGCCTGTTTTTGCAAATCAACCTGCCGCCCCTGTCTTCGTTTCTCCGTCATTTTACGGCAGGGAGGCATTATCGGCACTCAATAACGGTGAAAGACTTGCATCGGCATATGATAAAATAACCGCCGGCATGGGTAATACAGAGAATATTTATGAGGATCCCTCCTCCGGTACGCCCAATTATAAAATCAGCACGGATATTACAGATGAAAAATTATCAAAGGCGGAGCTCGAGACTGTGCTTGATGCTTACAGAAGAGACCACCCCGAGCATTTTTGGTATAACGCAGAGCAGGGAAGCATGTTTTGGATTCTCGGAGACAGAATAACAACGGTCGAGCTGTACTGCTATATGAGCGCCGCGGATACCGCCGGCGCAAAGAAAAAATTCGATGCCGCGGCGGAGGAGCTGCTTCGCGGCATAACGCCCGATATGCCCGAATTTGACCGTGAAAAGCTTTTGCATGACAGGCTTGCGAAAAAGATTACCTACGATCTGAACGAAGCTTATATGCACAGCGCATACGGCGCCTTGGTGAACGGCAGAGCGGTTTGTGACGGGTACACAGAGTCGCTGCAATACCTTTTGGGGCGCGTAGGAATACAGGCGTTTACGGTTCTCGGAATGGGTACGGATATAAGCGGCAATACAGAGCCTCACGCTTGGAATATTGTAAGAATAGACGGAAAATACTATAATGTTGACCTGACCTGGGACGATCAGGGAAGCAATATATTATATGCGTATTTCAATTTGACCGATGCGAGAATGACAGAGGATCACGCTCCCGAAGAGACGAAGTATGCCATGCCGGTGTGCGATTCCGAGGAAGCCGGATATTTTACGGTCTTCGGCGGTAAAACAGAAGGCTTTTCTGCTGAAGAACTGGGCGGGCTTATAAGAAATAACGGCACACGGCTCCATGTTTATGTGACGGGGGACACGGCTGCATTTTCAAATGACCTGCGCAACAATTTCTTCAAAATGACATCGGCTGCCGGGTTAGGTATCTCTGCAGTGTCGGGCAAATTGTATTCATTAGGCAGGGAATTCTTGATTATTGTTATAGTCCGCGGTGATGCAAACGGCGACGGTATTACGGACATCAGGGATTATGTTTCGATGAAGGAATGCGCCCTGAGGGCGGAATACGATAAAGCCGCCGATATAAATGCGGACAGAAGCGTAAATGCGTCGGATATTACCGAGCTGCGAAAAAGGCTTTTGGAAGCCGAATAAGGAGAGATTTTCATGTGTACTGCGGCGGCTTACAGAACCGACGGACTGTATTTCGGCAGGAATTTGGATTATGAGATGTCATACGGTGAGCAGATAGCCGTAATACCGAGAAATTATCCATTTAATTTCAGAGTGTTCGGCAGCGATTTCCGACATTACGCAATGATTGGCACCGCTCATGCGGCGGACGGTTATCCGCTTTTTTACGACGCGGCAAATGAAAAGGGACTTTGCATGGCGGGACTTAATTTTGTAAACGGCGCCTCCTATGCCGAAAGGAGCGGATCTGCCTCGGCTCCGTACGAATTTATTCCGCTGGTTCTCGCAAAATGCTCCTCCGTTGCCGAGTCACGGGAGCTTTTGGACAAAATCGTACTCGGAAATATCCCGTTCAGCGAACAGCTGCCTGCGGCAAAGCTGCACTGGATAATAGCGGATAAAGACGAAACGATCGTTGTCGAGCCCGAAAACGGCAGACTTAAAATTTATGACGCGCCTGTAAATGTGCTCACCAACGATCCTCCCTTTAATTTTCAGATGCATATGCTGAACAATTATATGGCGTTAAGCCCGAAGCCGCCGAAAAATATGTTTTCCGATAAGCTGCCGCTGAAGATCTACAGCCGCGGAATGGGGGCTATTGGACTTCCCGGAGATTTGTCATCCGAGTCGCGCTTTGTAAGAACGGCGTTTACTTTGGCAAACTCCGTGTCGGAAAGCGGCGCGGAGGCGGGAATCTGCCAGCTTTTCCATATTTTAGGCGCCGCAGAGCAGCAGAACGGCTGCTGCGAATTGGAAAACGGCAAGTTTGAAAAAACCATATATACCGCCTGCTTTGACGCGTCGCGCGGGGTATATTACTACACGACCTACGAAAACAGGCAGATAACCGCCGTTGATATGCACCGTGAGGTGTTGGACGGCGATACGCCCGTATTTTATCCTATGCTGAATATACAAAGCATAAAAATTCAAAATTTATAAATGAAAAGCGATTTTTATATTGATTTTTTCATCTGTGCGTGGTAATATTGTTCGGTAGAGGAGAGATGCCTTATGAAAACAGAGACCTTACATCTTAAAGACGCCTATCCGTTTTTAGGGGAAAACGGCTGTGACCCTACGGTGGATATTTATCTGCCCTATAACATGACCGAAATGCACAGGGAAAACAGAAAGCGCCCCTGCATGATAGTCTGCCCCGGCGGCGGCTACGCGATGTGCAGTCAGCGTGAGGCGGAGCCGATCGCAATGCATTTTCTGCCGGAAGGCTTTAATGTGTTCGTTATCTATTATTCGGTAGCTCCCCACCGTTTCCCGACCCAGCTTCGTGAGGTCGCGGCAACGGTTGAGCTTATATACAAAAATGCTGATGAATGGAACTGCGATGTTTCAAAGCTTGCAATAGTCGGCTTTTCCGCAGGCGGCCATCTTGCCGCTCATTATTCCACAATGTATGACTGCAAAGAGGTGCGCGAGGTTTTCCCGGAGAGTAAGCCCGTGAACGCTTCTGTGCTTTCATATCCGGTAATAACCGCCGACCCCGCATACGGGCATATGGGCAGCTTTGATAATCTGCTCGGCAAAACGGAACGCACGAAAGAGGAAATCGATTATTTCTCCTGTGACAGATGTGTTACCGAGCATACGCCGCCTGCGTACATATGGCATACTGCGGCAGATGACTGTGTTCCTGTCGCGAACAGCCTTTTATATGCCGGCGCGTTAAGCAGATGCAAAATTCCGTTTGAGCTGCATGTTTTCCCGTTCGGCTACCACGGCTCATCAACGGTTGATGCGATAAGCTGTGACGCCGTTCCCGAAAGCATGGCTTATGTTAAGGATTGGCTGAACGACACAAAGCGTTGGCTTAAGCTTATGGGAATTGCCTATTAACCCTTATAAGGAGGAAAAGCGTGAAGCCTGTTATCGAGGCGCTTGAAAGAACGCCCGTAATTGCCGCTACCGACCGTGTGGGTTGGCAAAGCGCCGTTTTATCGGACGCGGAGGTGCTGTTTCACCTGGGCGCGGACATTATAACGGTAGGCGACGATATAAAGGCGGCAAAGCAAAACGGCAAATTTGTTTTTATACATATTGATTTAGCCGACGGAATAGGCAAGGACAAGGCGGGAATCCATTGGCTCAAAACACTCGGAGCGGACGGAATTATTTCCACCCGCACCCAACTGATTCGCGCGGCGCACGACAGCGGCCTGCTTGCGGTTCAGCGCTTTTTCATTCTCGATTCAAAGGGAATGCATTCGATTTCCGAAACGATTGAGAACACCCGTCCCGATTTAATAGAAATTATGCCGGGGGTAATACCGAAGGCGCTTAAAGCTGTTGCCGCGCACAAAATTCCCGTTATTGCGGGAGGGCTTATTGAAACCAAGCAGGAGGTAACGGCGGCGCTGTCTGCCGATGCGATTGCGGTTTCAACCGGAAAAAAAGAATTATGGAATGAAATTTAAAGTTCCGAATATAAATTAAATATATTCTGCGGAGTTAAAGAGAGCGGAAAAACAAACGGTTGTAAAAAGCTGCC
>URNB01000128.1 GCA_900549055.1 uncultured Oscillospiraceae bacterium | reverse complement strand
GCCATACCGCAAGCCATAAAAGCGCCACGGCAGCCCGCCTTAAAATATTTTTAAATCTACTTTGCTTCATAATAGAAGGCATCATCCGGCAATGCTCCGCCTATGCTCTTGGGGTTGGCGTCGAAGAGAAACTTCAAATATGCCGAAAGGTCGG
Organism: uncultured Oscillospiraceae bacterium; assembly: GCA_900549055.1. GTDB lineage: Bacteria > Bacillota > Clostridia > Oscillospirales > Acutalibacteraceae > UBA737. The sequence continues at coordinate 4,133 of URNB01000128.1, read as the reverse complement.
TTTTAAGCTCTTTTCCGTCTTCAAATACTATGTTGCAGTAAGGCAGTGCCTTTTTGGCTATTGCGGCGGCTGCGACTATACCGTATTTCTCGCAGAGAGAGGCGGCGGTATCGGGGTCTGAATTGACCGATTTGACCGATTCTTCATATTCCTCCATGAATATTTTAACGGCGTCGGGGTTTTGCTCGGCATATTCCTTGCGAACGGCTACGCATCCCATAACAAGCTTTGTATCGCTTACCTTATCCCACTCTTTGTTCATATCGAGCGCGATGGTCGAGCCCTGCGCCTTAACGGTAATGGTTGTGGCAACCGGCTGGGGAGCAACCGCGATTATTTTTTCATTCTGCGCAAAGGCGGTAACAAGCTCGGTCGGCTGTGAAACAAAGTTAAGAGTAACGTCTGTTCCAACCTTCAAGCCGTTCTTTTCAAATATATAATTTATTATGTATTCGGGGTTTGCGCCCTGACCCGTAGCATATACGGTCTTGCCCTTTAACGATTTAATGTCGGTTATTTCTTCACCTTTTGTTACAAGGCAAAGAACGCCTAAAGTATTAGCCGCAAGTACCTTTATACCTTTATCGGTCTTTTTGTAAAGGGTGGAGGCGAGGTTTGTGGCTATTGCGGCAATGTCCGCTTCGCCGTTTGTGAGCTTGGCAACGATCTCATCATTGCTGCCTACGGTTGAAATAGTGTAGTTGAGTCTGCCTGTTTTATCCTCCGCCTTTTTCATAAGCGGAGCCAGTCCTATGCCGGTAGGCCCGTTGAGCGCAAATACATTGCAGGCAGTGTCAAGCTTTTCGGGTGTGGAGCTTACGGAAGAAGCCGAGCTCTGAGGCTCGCTGCTTTCATTCTTCGTGCCGCAGGCGGCAAACGAGAACACCATAGCCGCAGCCATAAGCAAACTGATAATTTTTTTCATTTTTCTGTCACCTTTATCCTGTTATTTTCCCTTATAATAATCCCGCGCTTTTCAAGCGACTCAAGGCTGCGGTAAAGGCTTGCTCTGCCGAGTCCGAGCATGCTTGCAAGCTCGGTCATACTTTTGGGAATGGCAGCGTATCCGTTTTCGTCGGCGGAAAGAGTAAGGTATTTAAGCACCGTGTTCTCCGCGTCGGAGCAGGAAATAACGCTGATTCTGGCATTGAGAAATCTTATTCTGTCGGATAAAAAGGCAATATAGTTTATTGCCGCATGCGGATGCTTTTCAAAGAGCGAAGCCAACATTTCCTCGGTTATAAAGCATATTTCCGTGTCCTCCGCCGCCGTAACGGTGCTGACATATGCATCGGCAGTGCCGAAAACCGCCGCCGCCCCGAAGCATGAGCCTGCGGGAATACGCTTCATAATGCTTTGCTGCGAATTGTTCGTAACCGCAGTCACCAAGCCTGATTCCACAAAACCGACGGCGCGGCGAAAGCTTTCGGGCGAATAAACCGTTTCACCCTTTTTGAATTTCACAGCCCTGGGCAGACAGGAAATTATTTTCTTTTTTTCCTCTTCGGATAAGCCGGCGAGCAAAAACAAACCTTTGTATTCCGACATAAGATACCTCAATGTTTTTGTCTCATATGAGACAGTTTATTATATTATAACAGATATATTTATAATGTCAAGCAAAAAAATCGCAGCATCTGTCCCGTTTATTGGACAGATGCTGTTGTAAAATAATGTTCGTAAAATAAAGAAAAAAAGCTTGACAAATGTCGAATCAAAGGTTATAATACAGATATCGAACATTTGTTCGAAAGGAGAAAAATATGAATCCCGCTATGATTTTAAGAACAGTTTTTGAGTTTGCAATGCTTGCCGCCGTTCTTTGGGGAATATTCCATGAGGACAGGCTCGTTGCCTTCGAAAAGCGAATTGCCTGCCTTATTCGCCGCCGCAGACTGCGCGTGGTAAAGACCTCCGGTGTCCGCAAGGCAAGCTTTTAATTTGTAAAGAGTAAGGGCTTTCCCTGCAAATCACGGCTTTTGAATCAGCCCGGCTGTGTGCTCCGGGAAAAGCTGTTCGGCAAACCAGACCTCATGCACCTTGAATTCCTTGCCGTTCAGGTAATTTAACGGCTCTGCGTCGGAGGTGAAGGCGAATTTCAGGCGGTAGGAATAAAGCGCCTGGCGCGAAAAGCCTGCCTTTTTATCGCCGCCGAGCCTGCCGTATTTGCCGTCTCCCAAAAGCGGATGACCGATAGACGCCATGTGCGCCCTTATTTGGTGCGTTCTTCCTGTGAGCAGGTCTATTTCTATTAGGGACAGTCCGTTTTTGCTCGCTATAACGCGGTAGCGCGTTTTTATTGTGAGCGAGGAATCGGTTTTTTTATTTTTAAGGTAAACGCGATTTTGCTCGGCGTTTTTTTCAAGAAAGCCCTCCAATGTCGCTTCTTTTTTTTCGGGAATACCGTGAACCACCGCGAGATAGTGCTTTTCTATTTCGCGGGATTTTATTTTATCGCACAGCACGCGGAGCGCAGCGGCGTTTTTTGCCGCTATTACTATTCCGCCGGTGTTCCTGTCAATGCGGTTCGCAAGTGCGGGGCGGAAGCTGTTTTCATCATCGGGGCGGTATTCGCCCTTTTCGTAAAGGTAGCGTTGTATCCTCGCTATGAGAGTATCTCCGTATTCGTTTTTGTCCGGGTGGACTAGCAGACCCTGCGGCTTATCCGCCAGCAGAATGTTTTTGTCCTCATAAACAATGTTAAGTCTTGCCGGGGCTGACATAAAGTCGTACTTCGGCGCTTTTTGTTTTAAAAATTCATCGTTTATATACGCCTCGACGGTATCGCCCTCGGAAAGCCTGGTGTTTATCTGCGCGCGTTTTCCGTTGACCTTTATTCTTTTGATCCTTATGTATTTAAACATTAAAGCAGCAGGCAGCTCCGGGCAGTTTTTGGTTATGAACCTGTCCAGCCGCTGGGACGCATCGTTTTTGGTTACGGTAAAAATTTTCATAGGAAAGCCTCTTGAATCTTGAAGAATATATTGTATAATGTGTTATGATATCGGATAATCCGGAAGGAGTGTTATAATTGGCAAAAAGTGTTCACAGCGGTCACCGCGACAGGGTGAGAGATGAGTTTTTGTTTAAGGGAATCAGTGAATCGACACCGCCGCACAAGGTGGTTGAATATATCCTTTTTCACTATATACCGCAAAAGGACACAAATGAAACCGCGCACGCGCTTTTGGAACGCTTCGGATCGATATCCGGCATACTCGACGCACCTGCGGAGCAGCTTATGCAGGTAAAGGGAATAAGCAAGGTTTCGGTATCGCTTTTAAAGCTTATTCTCCCTGTGGCAAGAATTTATTCGAGCGAGAAAAACTCGGCAGATAAGGTGCTTAAAGATATTGATGACATATCGCAGTATCTTTTGGGCAAATATTTCGGCTATGATAAAGAGGTATTCTCAATGCTTTCACTCAATGCCTCGGGCAAGGTGCTGGGGTATGATGTTCTCTCAAGCGGAAATGTATCCGAGGTGACGGTGTCCGTGCGTGATATCGTGGAGGTTGTACTCAAAAGAAGAGCGGTATGCGTTGCCATTGCGCACAATCACCCGGGCGGCGTGGCGCTGCCGAGCGAGGAGGACATAAAAATAACCGAGCTGATAGACAGAACCCTTAAAAATATCAATGCAAAGCTGCTCGACCATGTTATAATAGCGGGAGACGACTATGTTTCCATGGCGCAGAGCCGCTGCTTTGATTACATTTTTATGAAGTAAGCTCCGCTTCGGATTCCGCCATTCTGTAGCCGACGCCGCTTTCGGTAAATAAGTAAATCGGGCTTGATGAATCGCGTTCAATCTTTTTGCGCAGATTGGCTATATTTACCCTTAAAATTCCGCTGCCGTCGGCAATTCCGGCGCCCCATACGGTTTTTATTATATGATTGCCGGTCACCACACGGCCGGAATATCTGCACAGCAGTGCGAGAATTTTGAATTCGTTTTTCGTAAGGTGCACATCTGCGCCGTCCACCGTGACTCGGCGGCTGTTAAACTCCACCTTCAGCCCGCCGCTTAAATAGACCGCAGAAACGCTCTCGCCGCGCGCCTCTTCAAGCGCCTCAATCCGGCGAACGCAGGCTCGCACCCGAGCCAGAAGCTCGCCCGACAGAAACGGCTT
>URNB01000127.1 GCA_900549055.1 uncultured Oscillospiraceae bacterium | reverse complement strand
CATAAATACTGGGGTTTTCTTACTTGTCGTTCGGTAAGGACTTCATTGTCGGGAAGAGGAGAACATCCCTTATAGAAGCGCTGTCGGTAAGCAACATTACAAGCCTGTCAACACCGAAGCCCAAACCGCCTGTGGGGGGCATACCGTATTCAAGCGCGGTGATGTAATCGTAATCCACCTCGGCGCTGCAATCCGGATCCTCCGCCAATTTTGCGGCGACCTGCTTTTCAAAGCGTTCCTTTTGATCGATCGGATCATTAAGCTCGGAAAACGCGTTGCCGAATTCCATGGCGTTTATAAAATACTCAAAACGCTCGGTGAAGGCGGGATCTTCCGGCTTTCTTTTTGCAAGCGGGCTGATTTCAACCGGGTAATCGTAAATAAAGGTTGGTTGGATAAGCTTTTCTTCAACAAATGCGTCAAAAAGCTCTGCCAAAACATTGCCTTTTGTTGCCTTTTCATCAACCTCAACATGATGCGCCTTTGCGCATTCGCGCGCATCCTCATCCGATTTCCAATCATTATAATCCGCACCGGAATACTTTTTAACCGCCTCTGCCATTGTAAGGCGCTCCCAGTGACCCATATCTATTTCCTTGCCCTGATATGTTATAACGGTGCTGCCGCAGACCTTTAGCGCAATCTGCTTATTCATCTCTTCAACAAGATCCATTATACCGCGGAAATCGGTAAATGCCTGATAAAGCTCAACCGTTGTGAACTCGGGGTTATGCTTTGTATCCATACCCTCGTTGCGGAAAATACGACCCACCTCGTAAACACGGTGCATACCGCCGACTATAAGCCTTTTAAGGTACAACTCGGTCTCGATGCGCAGGTACATATCCATATCAAGCGTGTTGTGGTGGGTCTTGAAGGGACGCGCCGCCGCGCCTATTTCAAGCGGCAGAAGAATTGGGGTATCAACCTCGGTGAAGCCCCTTGAATCAAGAAAGCTGCGAATTTCCTTCATTATCTGCGAGCGCTTGTAAAATGTGTCCTTAACCTCGGGGTTGACTATAAGATCAACATAGCGCTGACGGTATCTTGTGTCGGTATCCTTCAAACCGTGGAATTTTTCGGGCAGGGGCAGCAGTGACTTTGAAAGCAGGGAAATATCCGTTGAATGCACCGAAATTTCGCCTGTCTGGGTTTTGAAAACGAAGCCCTCAACGCCGATAATATCGCCGATATCCCATTTTTTGAACGCTGCGTATTCTTCCTCGCCCACATCGTCGCGGCGGACATAAAGCTGAATTTTACCGCTGCAGTCTGCAAGACCCACAAAGCTTGCCTTGCCCATTATTCTGCGGGACATTATTCTGCCGGCAATTTTTACGGTTTTGCCCTCGAACTCATCAAAATTGTTCTTTATTGTTTCCGAATCTGAGTCAAAGTCATATTTTGTGACCGTGTACGGGTCGCTGCCCGCTTCCTTTAAAGCGGCGAGCTTCTCGCGCCGCAGCCGCAATATTTCATTAAGCTCCTGTTCGGTATTGGCAGGGTTGTTCTGCGCCATAAGCTGCTCCTTTTCTGCCGCAAATGCGGCGAATATTTTACATTCTTTTATTTTGAAATGCCGAGGATCTTAAGCTTGAATTCTCCGCCGGGAGCCTCAACAATAACCTCTTCACCGATTTTCTTGCCGAGCAGTGCTTTGCCGACGGGGGATTCATCGGATATTTTGCCGTTTCTGGGATCTGCCTCAGTTGAACCGACAACGCGGTATTCGCACTCGTCGCCGTATTCCTCGTCAAGCACCTTGACCTTTACGCCGACTATTACGGACTTGGTGTTTCCCTTAACATCCTCTATTATTTCAACATTTTTAAGCATTGCTTCGATTTCGACAATTCTTGCTTCGATCTTTGCCTGTTCGTTTTTGGCCTCATCGTATTCGCTGTTCTCGGAAAGATCACCGTAGCCGCGGGCAACCTTGATTTTTTCGGCTATATCCGCTCTGCCTTCGGTTTTTAAATACTCCAGCTCTTCCTCAAGCTTTTTAAGACCGTCATCGGTAATTTTAATTACTTTTGCCATAAGAAAACCACCTTTTAATATTGTGAATGATATTCCGCTTTGCAGAAGTCCATATAAATATTATTATATAATTTTCGTATTATGATGTCAAGAAAAACTCTTTAAAACCCGACGAAAATTAAAAATTACAGACAATACAGCCGAAAAACAGCCGTACTGTCTGTAACAAAGCTCAGACACGCTCAACCTTAATGAGGTTTGTATTGCCGGATTTGCCGTTTGTAACGCCGCCGGTAATAACTATTTTATCGCCGTCACAGAGATTCAAAATATGCTTTGTGAGCTTTTGCGCGTTATAGAAAAGCACATCGGTCGAGGGATAATTCTCGCACATCTGCGGAGTAACTCCCCAGGAAAGCGAAAGCTTATGCCAGGTTTTCTCGCTTGTGGTAAGTCCCACGATATCGACCGGGGGACGGAAGCGGGAAACCATTCTCGCGGTCATACCGGAGAGACTGCAGACCGTTATTGCCTTTGCGTCAATATCGATTGCCATTCCGCAGGTTGCGTGAGAAATTGCGTCAACGGTGTTCTTTATTTTGAATTCGGATGATAAAAAGCGCTTTTCGTAGTGTATGTTTTTTTCGGTATTTTCGGCGATTCGCGCCATTGTCCTGACGGCCTGCACGGGATATTTGCCCGCGGCGGTCTCTCCGGAGAGCATGATCGCGCTTGTGCCGTCGTAAACCGCGTTTGCAACATCAGATATTTCCGCACGGGTCGGCCGTGCGTTGTATATCATAGATTCAAGCATTTCCGTGGCGGTTATAACGCGTTTTCCGAGCATACGGCATTTGGTTATGATCTTTTTCTGTATTGCGGGCAGCTCCTCAAACGGAATTTCAACCCCCATGTCGCCGCGCGCCACCATTATACCGTCGCATTCATTGCTTATTTCCTCTATATTATCAACACCGGAACGGTTTTCTATCTTCGCAATGAGGTCGATGCCCTCCGCGCCTATCTCCTTTAGATATGCCTTAATATCAAGCAAATCCTGCTTGCAGGAGACAAATGAACAGGCGATAAAATCAACATCATGCTCCACTCCGAACTTAATGTCCTGCTTATCCTGTTCGCTTAAATATTTCTGCTTAAGCGTTTTGTTCGGGAAGCTCATGCTCTTTCTGTCGGAAAGCTCGCCGCCTATTTTCACACGGCAGATAATATCGGTATCGGTCTTATCCGTCACCTCAAAGGACAAAAGACCGTTGTTGAGAAGAATAATATCTCCCTTTTCAAGGTCATGCGGCAGTCCTTTGTAATTCACAGAAACACGGGTCTCGTTACCCTCGATATCATCGGCGGTAAAGGTGAAGACATCGTTCTCCTTGAGTGTAATCTTTCCGTTTTTAAAGGTTTTTATGCGGTATTCGGGTCCCTTTGTGTCAAGCATTATCGCAATCGGAAGCCCTAACTCCTCGCGCACCTCCTTGATAAGCGCGATCCGCTTTTCATGATCTGCGTGCGTGTTGTGCGAAAAGTTAAGGCGCGCAACATTCATGCCGGCTTTGCACATCTCTGTAAGCGTCTGCTTATCCGAGCAGGCAGGGCCCAGTGTACATACAATTTTTGTTTTTCTCATAGTTCCTCACCCGTAAGCTCTTTGTAGTTATTTGCAATATCCTTTTCGACTTCGCGCATTACATCAAGCGTATCACCGAGCAGCTTATCCAGCTCCCATCCGAGCATTTCAGCGCCTCTTGCAATAATATCTCTTGAACAGCCGGCTGCGAATTTTTTATCCTTAAACTTCTTTTTAAGGCTTTTAAGCTCCATATCCGAAACGCTTTTTGACGGCCGCATGAGCGCCGCCGCGCCGATAAGACCGGTAAGCTCGTCACAGGCAAAAAGCACCTTTTCCATTTCATGCTCCGGTTTTATATCCACCGTTATTCCGTAGCCGTGGGAGCAGACCGCGTGTATAAGCTCGTTGCTTGCGTTCACCTCATGCAAAAGCTCCGGCGCCTTTATGCAATGCTCATCGGGGTAACTTTCGAAATCAATATCGTGCAGAAGCCCCGCAATACCCCATTCCTCGGTATCCTCTGTAAATCCGAGTCGTTTTGCGAAGCCCTTCATAACGCTTTCCACCGTAACGGCGTGCTGTATGTGAAATTTTTCTTTATTGTATTTGAGGAGCAGCGTGACAGCTGTTTCCCTTGTGATTCCTGTGTTCAAATCAAACTTTTCCCCCATTTTAATTTTGATTCTATTATAGCACATTATTCAGTCGAAAACAAGTATTAATATCAAAAAAGCTCCCCTGGTATCGGCATAAGCCGAAGCTAGTGTGACAGGACTCGAACCTGTCGCGCC
>URNB01000126.1 GCA_900549055.1 uncultured Oscillospiraceae bacterium | reverse complement strand
CTTTTATTCCTCTGTATCAATAGCTATATCCGCAACCTGAACATTAACCTGTGTTACGGCGTTTCCGGTCATAGTTTGAATTTTATCCTTTATGTTTTCCTGAACACGCTCTGCGGTTTCCTTAACCTTCGCGTCCGCCTTAAGGCAGATGTAAGCGGTTATTTCAATAGCACCGTTAACGGTTTCCACCTTGATGCCCTTAAAGGCGTTTTTGGTTTTAACTATGCCTTTAATATCCATCGTCTTTTTGGAAAGCCCGGCAACGCCTTCAACTTCCTTTGCGGCGATTTCCGCCATTTTTTCAAGAACCTCCGTGCTTACGGAAAGCGAGGTTTTTTTATCTTCCATGGATAATCCCTCCGTGTAATATACTTTTATATGTATATTATAACACATTTTTTCAATAACACAAGTTTTATTTCACGGGAACTATCTTAATATTTGCAAGAGATATATTTGTCTCCGCCGTGATTATATCCTGAATCTGCAAGGTCTGTGCGGAAGTAAGCCCCTCCGACTTTACAACTATGTTGATTCCGCTGTCACCTATAACGGCAATCGCCTTTTCAAAGCCCTTGGCTTTAAGCAGCGCCTCAATATTGCTTTCGTGTTCGCTGCGATCGGCTAACTCCTCAATTTTAGCAAGTGCGGATTTTTTGTCCGCGTCGGTAAGCTTTGCGCTTTTAAGTGTTTCCTCAATGCTTTCCTGCGCCTTTTTGCGGCTGCCTTCGCGCTCCTTTTTCACATCGGTGAAATAATCGCCCGAGTCTCTTTCCGCTTTAGCCGAGGTCTCCACCGCGGAAACGCTGCTTTTTCCGCTGACATATGACGCCTCGCCGAGATATTTCCCCGATGACGGCGTATATTTCATATTAAGCCAAACAGCGCCGCCGAGTGCTAACAGCATTACCGCCACCGCAATCTGACTTTTCCCGAACACTTTACCTTTTTTCATTAAAGCTTCCTCCCGCTATGTATACTCTTTTTGATGTAATATTAAGCGCCGCCGTCACGGCGTTTGTGATCTTTTCATTAATAATCTCATCGTCGCCCCCTTCGCAAACCACAGCCACCCCGCGCACCTGCGGCATCTCGGTGGTGACAAGCAGCGCCTGCTCGCCGCCGTCGGCCGTTTTAACGGTTATGTAGCTCTGCTTTGATTCGCTGCTTGTGCTCTCCTGCCCGCTGCCTGTCTTATTGGCGGAAACGCCCTCATTTGTATCGGCATATGAATATATAATTCCGCTTTCAAGCGTTATTACCACCTTTACACTTTTGCTCCCCGTTATGCTGCTCACAATTTCCTCAACGCTTTTTTCAAGCCCAGCGCGGTATTCCTCAACATTTATCTCACCGCCCCGCACGGTCTCATTTTTTTTGCTTCCTCCGAAAAAGGACGGCAGGCATATAAGCAATATTCCGGTAAGTCCCAACGCTATAAGTATTTTTGGATTTTTCACCGCAGCCGTTATTTTTTCAATCAATCTGTCCATTTACAACTTCTACCTCGTAATTTTCCGCCACGACGCCAAGTGCACGCTTTATTTCGGCGGCACTCCGCCCCGAAAAAACCGTAACCTTACTAATTATTATGCTGCCGCCGTCCGATTTATCCGTACAAACCGTAATTTTTGTAAATTCTATGCCTGCGTTTTTCAAAAGCCGACCGTAAACATACTCGGCGGAGGTTGCATACAGGCTTTCCTCCGAATATTCATCAAGATCGGGTACGGTAATATCAACGCTTATTTTTTTCAGCGGTATTGCAGCCGCCGATATGACCGATATCAAAAACACCACGCTCAAAGCGTATTTCACCGGCTTCGACATAGCGCCGTCCGGCGTTATTAAGTGCAGCGCGCCGATAAGCACGCATGCGGCGCATAAAGCCGCCGCAAAGGCGGAAAAAGCGTTCATCTTGCCCTCCCGGCCGATACCACCACCGCAAGGGATATTATAAACACAGCCCCCACCGTCAGGATTATTCCCAGCAGCACCGACATCATAGAATCCACCGCCTTTAAAAGTCCCGATATTTGCGGCAGTGAAAAAAGACCCGCCGCGCCTGCGGTTATAATCAGCACCGCCCGCCAAATAAGCAGCTCGGTTATAAGCGGCAAAAGTATTGCTGCGCACGCAACCGCGCCGTATATGCCTATTGATGACTTAAGCAGCGTGACCGATGATAAAACGGTGCCGAGTGCCTCCGACAGCACTCCCCCGGCAACCGGCACCGAGCTTCCTATAATAAACCGCGCGGTTTTAGCGGTGATGGTATCGGCGGCAGAATTAACGGCGGTCTGTATACTCAAAATTCCCGCAAAAACCGTAGAGATAAATGCGGTTATCCAAAGCGCGAGCTTTTTTACCGTTTCGGCTATTCCCGACCTTTGCATAAGCGGAGATACCGAGGAGCCGATGCTCACCGCCAAATACCCGCCCATGAGCGGCAGCACCGCAAAGCTTGAAATGTAGGAGACCCCCTGCGCCGCAGTTAACAGCAGCGTGCTCATTGAAGCAGATGTAACCGCCCCGCCCGATGCCGCCACTATAACGGCGAATACCGGTATAAACCCGAGCATAAAAACGCTCAAGCCCTTCATTGCATCGACCCCCGCCTTTACGGACGAGTAAACAGGTGCCGCAATAATTGCCCCTGCCGATGTTACCGCGGCATATACCGCCGCCTGCACCGCGCCGCTTTTTATTTCGGCTGACGAAAACGCAGCGGCTATAAGAATTACGGCGATTATTGCCGCTCCGCTTTTAAGCGGCGTTTCAGCCCCGTTTTTTAAAAACTCCAGTATATGCGAAAACACGCTTTGTGCCGACAGTGAGCCAACCCAGCCGTAATCCGACGGATCAATACCGTTCTTTTCAAAATATTCCCGCGTGCCGTCGGGTAAAAAATCGGCGAGCTTATCCGCGCCGCTGTCGTAATACTGCTCATAATAAAGCTCCTCCCCGTCGGTTTCGGCGGCATATGCCGCAAACGGAAAAAGAAACATCAGTAAAATAAGCGTTAAAAATACTCTTTTAAATTTCATTTTAAAAATCCCAACGCCGTTTCAAGTATTGAGGCTATAAGCGGCAGCACCAAAATAAAAACCGCGCATTTCCCCGCAAGCTCCGCCTTTCCCGCAAGGCTTGCCTGTCCCCCGTCGCGGCAGGCGTCAGCTATAAAGCCGGTTATGTAGCCTATGCCAAGGGCTTTGAGCGCCACCGAAAAATATTGCATTTTTATTCCGTTATCGTTAAACAGCTGCTTTAAATAGCCTATCGGGGTTACTATGCTTTTTAAAAGGAAGCAGGTAACCGTGACCCCGCCCGCAAGCACAAGAACAAGCGCGTAATCTCCCCTGTATTCCTTTAAAACTATTGCAAATATTGCTGTTATGAGGCAGACCGCCAAAATTTTAAATATTTCCATTTTTCAAAGTCCGAACAGGCTTTTCACGGTTGTAAAAAGCCCCGCTATCGCGTTGACCACCATAAGCAGCACCACCACGAGCCCGGCAAGGGTGGTAAGCATAGCCTGATCCTCCCTGCCCGAGCGCACAAGCACCAAATTAAGTACCGTTACAATAATGCCTATTGCGGCTATTCTGAAAATAAAATCAACATCCATTTACTTCACCTACAAGAAAAAAATGCAAATAAATATTCCTCCGAGAAGCCCCGCCGCATTATAAACGCGGCAAAGCTCCGCACATTTTTCCTCCGCCTCGTCGCGGTTTTTTGAAAGCAGCTTTATGTAAAGCTCGGTTCGGTTATACTCACTGTCCGAATCGGTCATGCCTATATCGGTCAAATATTCGTGAATAAGGGAGACATCCTTTTTATCAAGCCATCTGCCGTCAACCGTAAAGCCGCCGTCCGCCTTAATAAGCCCGCTATCAAAGCTTTCCGTAACCAGCCTTTCAATTTCGCCGCCGCCCATTCGTATGCGTTCCTTAAGCCCTGTAAGCCCTCGGCACAAATCGGCAAGCCGCCGTCTCCGCTGCCGCAGCTCATAGGATTTCATATACCCCGCCGCAAAAGAGGCGGCAATAACCATTAAAGAGCCGAAAAGCTTAAACAGCCACCCCATCGTCCAACTCCTCCGCGCTTACTATTCTCACAGTTCCGCCGTGAATTTCGGGCAGCATAGCAATATTGGCAACAGCGCCGCTGTTTATTAGCGCGGCGGTTATTCTGCGGCGTTTAAGGTCGGCTATGCTTCCCGCGTGCGCGGTGGTTATAATATCAACGCCGCTGCAAAAGCTTTCGCTGACGCGTTTAAGCTCCGCCTCGTTCCCTATCTCATCAAACGCTACTATATCGGGAAACATTGTGCGCACCGCCATTTCGATTCCCGCAGCCTTATCCGCCGTAAGCAAAACATCGCTTCCCGCGCCCAGATCGTTACCGCGCCTTCCGTCAAAGCTGCCGGATATTTCGCCGCGGCTGT
>URNB01000125.1 GCA_900549055.1 uncultured Oscillospiraceae bacterium | reverse complement strand
CAAATTCTATACATCTGTCAATAAAAAATTTTTATAAACTACTCTTTTTCGGTATTTTCCTTCGGCGCTCGGCGCTCTACCGCCTCTTTTAAAAGAATATAAAGCACTGCGGACACAGGCACGCTCACAAGTGCACCGAAAATTCCCCCGATATTTCCGCCGACCAGCACTGCGCAAACTACTATTACGCCGGGCAGACCTACCGATTTACCCACAACGCGCGGATAAATGAGTGAGCCCTCAAGCTGCTGCAGCACCACAAAAAAGACAATGAAAAGCAGCGCCTTTACGGGGCTTGAAATGAAAATGAGCAGGAAGCCAACAATGACGCCGAGCGTCGCGCCGACTATTGGTATAAGCGAGGTCGCGCAGATAAATACCGAAATTACTGTTGCGTTCGGGAAACGGAATACCGTCATGCCGATAAAGCAAAGCAATCCCAGAATGACCGATTCGGTAAGCTGCCCGCCTATAAATTTTGAAAAGCAGCCGTATGTAAGGGAGGAAACATGATAAATCGCGGCGGCAGCCCTTTTCGGTGCGAATGCGTCAATGCATTTCACCGTAAACCGCCCTATCTTCTCCTTGCAGGCAAGAATGTAAACCGAGATCATAACGCTGAACACCGTGTTGTAGACGCCCGAGAAGACCGAGGTTGTAATGCTGAACGCGCTGCCGAAAATGCGGTCGGAATAATTTACGAGATAATCCTTTATCGTATCGGCAACCTTTGTCCAGTCGATCTCTATATTCGGCACAAAATTCTGCGACAGATTAAATTTTTCAAGTGTATCCTCGGTAAATGTCCGCACATCGTTCATAAGCAATGGTAGCTTTTCCGCAAGACTTACGCAGGTGTTTATAACATCGGGAATTATAACCGCAATAAGCAGCACTATAAGCCCTAATGCTATAAGATATGTAAGTGTCAGGCAAAGCGGTCTTTTCGCCTTTTTTACAAGCCTTCGCTTGCTTTTATCCATAAAAGCAAACGCCTTGTTTTCAAGAGCCGACAAAAGCACATTGAGAACAAAGGCGATGCAAAGCGCGGTAATAACCGGGCGGAATACCGAAATCACTCCGCCCAGCACCGATAAAAGCCTTTCGAAATTTGCAACGGCTGCAAAGCACACTGCCCCGAAGGCTATGAAAAACAGTATTTTTTTTGTGGTTTTTGGGTCAAGCTCCATAACTTCTCACCGCGTTTTCAAAATCAGTCTTTTTTTGTAAATATCTTATTGAGAATAACGGTAATGAGGATTATTACCCCGATAACCGCGAAAATGCTTACCATTCCCACGGCGAGGTAGCGAAGGTTGGTTACGAAATTCATAGGATTGAAAGTCATTACTTAAGTCCTCCTTATAAGAAGAAATTGAGTATCAGTCCGCCTGCTATTACAGAGGCTATCTGACCCGATACATTAACGCCTACGGAGTGCATAAGCAGGAAGTTCTGCGGATCCTCCTTAAGCCCCATTTTGTGCACAACGCGTCCCGACATCGGGAAAGCGGAAATACCCGCCGCACCTATCATGGGGTTGACCTTGTTCTTTAAAAACAGGTTGAGGAATTTGGCGAAAAGCACGCCGCCGGCAGTATCAAACACAAAGGCGAAAAGCCCGAGTCCCAGTATTAAAAGCGTTTTCGGATCGAGGAATTTTTCCGCCTGCATCTGGGTTGCTATTGTAATCCCTAAGAAAATGGTAATCAGGTTTGCAAGCACATTCTGCGCCGTTTCCGAAAGGGAGTTTAACACCCCGCATTCACGCAGCAGGTTTCCGAACATAAGGAAACCGATAAGCGAAACCGATTCGGGAGCAACTATGCCCGCCACAACGGTTATAACAATTGGGAAGAGTATTTTTGTAAGCTTTGATACCTTTTTATCGTGGTACGGCATTCTTATAAGCCGCTCCTTTTTGGTAGTAAGCAGCTTTATTACAGGCGGCTGAATTATGGGCACAAGCGCCATATACGAATACGCTGCCACCATTATAGCTCCCTGATAAGCCGAATTGAGCTTTTGAGATACTACAATAGCGGTAGGACCGTCCGCCGCGCCTATAATGCCTATTGATGCCGCATCGTTTAAATCGAAGAACATCGATGCCGCACAGAAGGTGAAGAATATTCCGAACTGCGCCGCCGCGCCGAATATCATCAGCTTGGGGTTGGAAAGCAGAGGACCGAAGTCTATCATTGCGCCGATACCGATAAAAAGTATAAGCGGGAAAAGCTCGTTTTCTATACCCGCCTTATAAAGCGTTGAAAGCGCGCCTTCCTGCAGCTTTCCGCCGAAAATCCTATCCACCGCACCCGAAAACGGAATGTTTACAAGTATTGTTCCGAAGCCGAGGGGCAAAAGCAGCGTAGGCTCCATTTCGTACTTTATCGCGAGGAATATGAGTATTCCGCCGATAGCCCACATCACAACATACCGCCAGTCGAGCAGCTCGGCAAAATTCTGCACCAAAAAACTAAAATCGCTTAATGACATTTTTCTCATCCACACCTTTTAATAAAATAATGTTTTTAAAAACAGATTTAAAAAAAGACCCTTACCGCACAGTGTATGTACGGTAAAAGTCTTGCTGTTTAATGCAAACGCGGGCAAAAAGCCGTGTATTGACGCATTTTGCAGCGGTCGAAAGCCACGACCGTCAGCTACTCCCTTAAACCTTAAAGGCAGTATAACACAAAGCGGAAAAAATTTCAAGATATTTTTCAAACGGATTTTTTAAGTATTGCGGTTATCACGGTTATATCATCCTCGCGGTTGTCGTTTCTCCGCCTGTGCGCGCCCTCGCACAGCCGCTCGGACAGCTCCTGCGCCGTTCCGCCCTCCCATTTTTGAAGCTCGTCTCTTATCCAGTCGCAGCCGTCAAATGCCGCACCGTCGGACATCATTACTATTATATCCCCCTCGCGGCATTTTACCGTCGCCTTGTCAAACCGTACCTCGCGCAGTATCCCCGCAGGCAGCGAGGTGCTTTCCGCCTTACCGGTTCTGCCGGAGCGGCGTATCACCGTGGGGGCTGCGCCCGCCTTGTAAAGCTCGACCTGCCCGTTATAAAGGTCTATGCTTGAAATATCCACCGTCGCAAGGGATTCGTCGGTTGATTTGAAAAGCATTGAAGAATTGAGAATTTTAAGCGAGCAGTCAAATCCGAAGCCCGCCTTTAAAAGCCTGCACATAAGCCCGGACGCCATAGCGCCGTCCACTGCGGCTCTGCCGCCCGTGCCCATTCCGTCGGACAGCACGGTGATAAAATGCCCATGACCGTCGAAGAAATACCTATAGGCGTCCCCGCACATCATGGATTCGGAAGCGCATTTTTGCTCTATCCCGACATCCACCCTGAGAGCCGCATGCTCGCTTAAGGTTATAAATATATCTCCGCCCGATTCGTTTACCGCAGGGACATCGAAATCCCTTTCGCAGACCACCGATACAAGCTTCATGATCTGCAGCTTATTAAGCACGGGAGCACCCGCTTTTTTAAGCTTCAGCTCAATTTTTATCCGTCCGAATTTATCGGTGCGGCTACTGCATTCAGCAACCTGTATATTAAGATTTTTAAGCGCCGCCGCAGCCTTTTCCGCCGCCGTATTATCAAAATGCGAATCTGTTTCTATATCCCGCGCCAGCTCGTACAGCATATCCGAAATACCGTCAAACTGATCGGACACCACCGAGCGCACCTCGTCTATCCTTTTTTCCGCCGCTATTCTTGAGGCGTAATCTGAATACCTTTTATAAACAGAATTTGCTACGCGCGAGACCCTCATGCATCTGCCGATAAATTCCTCGGGTGCGCTTTTTTCGGGCTCCGGCTCACCGTTTTTTACCGCCTTGGTCATTTCGAGCACCGCAGTGACGGTATCGTCGCGCCTGCTTTCCCAGCAGTGAAGCCGCAGCTTGCAGCCCGCGCAAGCGTCCTGCTCCACCGCGGATATCACCGTGCCGAAATCGGGAGAATTGATTTTTGAAAGCTCAGATGCCACCTGCTCCACCGTTTCGGAGACATCGCAAAGGGCGTTCGCCGCCATATCAAGCCTCATTTCGAGCGATTTTTTTATGCCGCCGGGTATCGCCATTTGCGGTTTAACGGTAAAAAGCTTTCCGAAAAATATACCCGCGCGCCGCGGAATCGCCAAAAAAAGCGCCGAGCCGAGTATCGCCTCAACCGCGCATACCGCGCTTTGCAGGGCGCTCATATTTACAGCCGCTCCCGCAAGCCCGAAAAATAAGGGTACAAGCATCGCGGCATATTTGCCGAACGAGGAAAATACCCCCGCCAAAACGCCTGTGAAGGCATAAAACACCGCCGTGTCCCCCGGGGCGCCGCCGAAAACGAGAGAAAGTGCCGCAGCGGCGCCGCATACCGCACCCGACAGCACGCCTCCGTATTTCGCCGCCGTAAGTATAAGCGCCAGCGCCGCGATGTGACCTACCGATATTCCGCCGTATACAAACCCGTGAAGTCCCGTAAGCATAATTCCGAGAAAGCAAAAAAGCGAAACCGCGCCGCTTGTTCCGAGCCCCGCGGGATTTTCGTAATACTCCCTAAAA
>URNB01000124.1 GCA_900549055.1 uncultured Oscillospiraceae bacterium | reverse complement strand
TACCATAAAGTCACTGCTATTTTAATTTTGTTTCAACTTGCTATTGCAATTTGCGCATTTTTTATATGAGAATTTATTGCTGACTTACCACACGGACTCGAACTAAAGTTATATATTATATATAGACCGTAATTTCTTTTGTTCCTATAAAAACAAAAAATCAAACGCTTGCCATAAAAACGGCGGCGTTTGATTTTTATTTTTAAAATACCTTGACTTTTAAGGTATTTTTAGTTATTATATACATTAAGGAGATGAGGATATGTCTATCGCAAGCGATATTATAAGGGAACACACCGACACGATAATTTTGTCGGCGCTGCTGCTGCGCGACAGCTACGGCTACGAAATAAATAAAAAAATAAAATCGGCGTCGGGCGGCAGGTACGAGCTTAACGAGGCGACGCTGTATACTGCGTTTAAGCGCCTTGAAGACGGCGGCTGTATAAACTCCTACTGGGGTGCCGAGGGCACGGGTGCCCGCAGAAAATACTACCACATAACCCCCACCGGCATAGATAAATGCCGTTCACTTATTGCGGAATGGGAAACGGCGAAAAAGATTATTGACGAGCTTATTGAAACGGAGGAAAATAAAAATGAATGAAAAACTGCGCGAACACATAGAGGAGCTTTTTAAAAACGCTCCGCAAACCCGCCAGGCGGTGGAAATAAAGGAGGAAATACTGCAAAACACCATTGACCGCTACAACGATTTAAAGGCGGAGGGCAAGAGTGACGAGGCGGCTTATAATATCGCCGTTGCCGGAATAGGGGACGTTGACCACCTGATTGACAGCATTATAGCCCCGGTAGCGTCATCGGGCTACTCACGCGAGGAAATACGGAAAAATCAGAACAAGCGCACGCTGCTTTTAGCGGTTGCTGTGGCGCTTTACATACTTTGCGTTGTGCCGGTTATAATTTGCGATGAAATAGGCGTAAACGAGGTTTTCGGCATTGTTTCAATGTTTGTTATAGCGGCGGTTGCCACGGCGCTTATTATTTACCGCAGCGGGATGAGGCTTGAATATATGCCGACCGACGATACGGTGGTTGAGGATTTCAAAAAATGGAAGCGCGAAAAAAACGAGGACCGCTCGCTTATGGGGGCTGTAAACGGCGCTGTTTGGGCGCTTACCTTAACGGCGTATTTTGTTATAAGCTTTTTAACCGGGGCTTGGTATATAAGCTGGCTTATTTTCATAATCGGCGGCGCGGTCTCCAATATAGTAAGAGCGGTTTTCGATTTAAAGAGATGAGGTGCGCATAATGAAACGAAACGCAATTGCAAGAATAATAATATGGTCGCTGGTAGCTGTTTTACTTACTTCTTTGCTGGTAGTCGGTATTAGCTCCTCTCCCTCCTCGTTTTTTACGGGGGATTGGTCGTCCGGCATTATCGGAGTAACATATAAAAATTCCGCCCGTTACAATGTGGGCGGCGGAACGGTGACCGATGAATTTCATAGCATTAAGGTGAACTGGACAAACGGAAAAATAAACATAGAAGCATACGACGGCGAGGATACCGTTATAAGTGAAACCGAGGTTGCGGAAAAAGAGAATAAACTCCGCTGGCGCGTGGAGGACGGTGTTTTAAAAATTCAGCAAATGGCGGCAGGTATGCGATTTGGGTTGAAACAAACTCCGAAAAAAACGCTTACGGTTAAAATTCCGTCAAACGTGGCGGAAGGGCTAAAAGCCGTCACGTCCGATTCGGTATCGGCTGAGGTAACTATTACCGGCATTTCGGCGAGCGATAAAATAGAAATTGACACCGTAAGCGGCGGCGCAAATTTGAAAAATATCAAAACAGAAAAGCTTGATATTGATACGGTAAGCGGCAGTATAAAAGCCGCCGGAGAATTTACAGAGCTTGAAAGCGACAGTGTTTCGGGAGATGTGACCGTAAGCTCCGCCACACCGCTTAAAAAGCTGGATTGCGACAGCACAAGCGGTAATATAAGACTTACAATACCCAAAAACAGCGGCTTCACGCTTAAAGCCGATACCGTAAGCGGTGATATAAGCTGCGGGCTGCCCGCTGTTTCCGAAAGCAAAAATCGCCGTGTTTGCGGCGACGGCTCTGCCGATTTTGAAACAGACACGGTAAGCGGCGACCTGATTATAACGTCGGCTGAATAATATTACAGTATACATACACTTTGCAGCAAAAAATAATCCCGCCTCGAATGAGTGGGATTATTTTTGCTCTGTTTTTCTTTAAATCGCTGTGAAGATCAGCAACTCACTGTCTCCGTCGTTATTTGCGGTGTAGGTAAGGTTAAGTCCGGCGTTCATAAGCAATGCGCCCGAATAGGTATCGCCGGTTTTCTCATTTCGGTAATACCTTTGCGGCTCAAGCCCCCTCAATTTAACTATTGTATGCGGAACACATTCTCCGCGCATTGTAACCACCGTTACCATAGCGCGGGATTTATTGGGCGATACTATCTCCCAAACCGCACGGTATGGGTTTTCAAAGGGAGATACCAGCCTGTATAAATCGCCGTTTCTTATTAAATCGTAGGTATTGTGGTAAAGCTTTACCTGCTCCTTTATTATTTCGCGGTCGGAATCGGTAAGCTTTAATGGGTCAAGCTCATAGCCGAATGTGCCCCAAAGCGCCACATTACCTTTAGTCTTGTAGCCTGTTCTGTCACAGGCAGAAACGTGCGCACCCATGGTAGAGGCGGGGTAGCACATAGATGTACCGAACTGAATATACAGCCGTTCAATCGGGTCGGTGTTATCGCTTGCCCAAATCTGCGGCGAATAGTAAAGCATAGCGGGGTCAAAGCGTCCGCCGCCGCCCGAGCAGTTCTCAAAAAGAATATTCGGGAAGGCTTTGGTCAGCCTATCCATTATTTCGTATGTACCCAAAATAAAGCGGTGGAAAAACTCTTTTTTGCGGTCGGGCGGCAAAAGTGCCGAACCCGCGTCCGAAATATTACGGTTGAAATCCCACTTTAAATAGTCAATTTTGTTCTTTGAAAGCACATCATACATCTGCTGCCAGATATTCTCGCGCACATCCTCGCGTGAAAAATCCAGGACATACTGATTCCTGCCAAGCATTGGTACTCTGTTATCAACATGAACATGCCAATCGGGGTGAGCACGGAATAAATCGGAATCGGGCGAAATCATTTCAGGCTCGTACCATATGCCGAATTTCAACCCCTCAGCATTTACACGCTCTATAAGGTAGGAAAGCCCGCCTTTAAGCTTTTCCTCGTTTACATACCAGTCTCCGAGGGAGCTGTCATCATCATTACGCTTGCCAAACCAGCCGTCGTCCATAACCAGCATTTCAATGCCGAGCTTTTTAGCCTCTTTCGCAAAATTCACAAGCTTTTCATCGCCAAAATTAAAGAACGCCGCCTCCCAGCTGTTTATAAGCAGCGGGCGCTTTTCGGTTTTATATTTGCCGCATATAAGGTTATTATTGTAAAAACGGTGGAAAATGCGGCTCATTTCGCCTATGCCGTTTTCGGTGTATACCATAACCGCCTCGGGTGTATCAAAGCGTTCGCCCTTTTGCAGCCTCCAGCCGAAATCAGTCGGGTTAATACCCATAATAAAGCGGGAGGTATAATTAAAGTCACATTCGCAAAGTGCAGAAAAATTGCCTGAATAAACAAGGTTAAAGCCGTAAACCTCGCCATTATTCTCATCGGCATTTTTGCCTGCTAAAGCCGCAAACGGGTTTTGGCAGTGGCTTGATACGCCGCGCCTGCTTTCAACCCCCTGAACGCCGTGCGCAAGGGCTTTGCGCTCAATATTGCGCTCCTTTGCGTGCCTGCCGTAAAGGGTGATAAGGTCATAATCCATTGAGGGCAGGTTAAGACAGAGACTGAAAATTCTTTCAAGCTCCAATATGCCATCACCATTGTTTTCGGCGCGCACGCGGCGGGTCATAACCCCGTAATTTTCAAAAACGGTATAATAAAGGGTAATTTTAAGTCCTGTAACGGCGTCCTCGGCGTAAAGCTCTAAGGTTTCCGCCTCATCCTCACTGTTTGCATAGGTTGAGGGCTGACGGGGTATTTCCGGCTTTCCTTTATATATTTTGTGCCCCGTATAGCGAATATCGGTCACGCTGTCACCGTTTGAATTTCTGACGGAAAGCGCCGAAATTCTGAAATCCGCAGCGCCGTTTGTACCGTACTCCATAGGGGCGCTGTCGGGCGAAAAGCCGTGTTCGCCTATTACGGGGTTTGCAAGGCTGAATGAGGCGTTAGGCGAAACACATTCGCGGTGCGGTACATATGTATCGGGTATTTTTGCCCCGTAATATAAATTAAGTATATAGTTTTCATCATATATCTTAATAATATAGCTTGAGGTAGCTGTATCAAGTTTAAAGGTTTTGTTTTGGCTGTCGTAAATTATGGGCATTGTCATCTTCCCTTCAAAGTGAGTCTTAAAGATATATTATACTAATATCAGTGAAAAAACAAGCCTTTTTAAAGTTTCCCGCTGTCTTTTAAAAGTTTTAATTTCAAAACCGCCGCTTGGGTTTTTGCGTCGGTAATCTCGCCGGAAAGTATCATTTCAACTGCCTTTTCAAGCGGTATTTTTTCCACACTTAAAAATTTATCGTCATCGGGCTACGCGCTTGACGTGCCAACGGGCATTGCCGACGGCGGCGGGTTTAAGGATTGGTTTATAACCGAATTTTGCCGCCCGGGGTTTACAATCGAATTGGGGCTT
>URNB01000123.1 GCA_900549055.1 uncultured Oscillospiraceae bacterium | reverse complement strand
AGTTTACACCAACATGCTTGGTTAAGGTACTTTTGAATTGTTCAGCAGGCATTAATTAAAAAGCGTACCCAATCGGCATGCATTCTGCCGCCGGGCACGCTCCTTCGCATTGATCATTCGCCTTTATATTTTCTTTTGGTTGCCATTCCGCCGCGTATGTGCCGCTCCTGCTTATTTTTCTCCAAAATCTTTTTCACCTGCTTGTAAAGCTGCGGATTTTCATGTCTTAACCTTTCGGTAACATCTTTATGTACGGTAGATTTGCTTATTTTAAAAACCTTTGCCGCAGCGCGGACGGTAGCGCCCGTATCAAGTATGTATTCGCCTAAAATCTCCGCTCTGTCCTGTGTCGCCTCTTTCATACAATCAACTCCCCTTAAAGCATCTTACACGCTCTCTCACTGGTTAATTGTATGATTTTTCTTCGCTTTTTATGCCTTTTTAAGACAAAACGGCACTTATTGATTATGCTTTTTGATTTTTAAAAGCATTCGATTTTTAACATTACCGAACTTAATACTTCGCTTTTTCTTTAAAGTGTTTTTTTCTGCTGTGGATAATTTCCACAACCTAAAATGTCACTTTTGTACAGCTCTGCGCTTATAAGGCGAAAGCCTAAAGCCTATGAACAGCAATGCCGCAGCGGACACGAAAAATGTATAGTATGCCGCCTGCGTATGCTGCGCACCGTCGGTTTTCGGAATAAGCGAAATATCCGTAAGCTTTCCCGTAGTGTACGAAACGCTGTCTGCAAAAAGCGTCCACGCAACATCATTTGTAAGGTTAAGCCTTATTTCGTCTGTTCCGAGGGGCAGCTTATCGACCGTGGCGGTAACAAGAACGAATTTTTCTGTTCCCGCAATAGCCGTAGGTGCGGAAAGCGTATAATCTACCGTTTTCCAAGCCGCAGAAACCGCGTTTTTGGTCTGAACCGAAAAGTGCTTTGCTTTATCGAAATATCCGTCGGCTATTACAAGCCTTATTTTCACCGATGTTATTTCCTTATCGTAGACCTTATAGCTTATATAGCCGTCCTCGCCGTCGGTTTTGCCGACTACGCTTAAGCCGGTTTCGGGATGCTCCGCAAACGCCTGCATATTATCGGAATGACTGTACAGCTTGGAAAAATCGGCAAGCTCATCCGTAAAATCTCCGTATATTATCCCCGAAGAACCGTCGCGGCTCATTTTAAATTCGGCGCGGTCAAGGAAAAGCGTCCATGCAACGTCGTTGAGCAGTGAAATTTTTACCTTTTTAACGTTTGCGGGCAAATCGACCGTTAAAACGGTGCTTTTGAAATTATTGTTTGTCGAACCTTTTATATCGGATATTTCGCCGTCAAGAAGATTTACCGTTTTCCAAGCCTTGCCTACCAAAACCTCTACCTTTATATCGCGCGCGGCGTCAAAAAAACCTGTGTAAAATTGTATTCCTATCTTTGCCGAGGTGATATAAGCGTTTTTTTCGGCGGCATAGGTTACCGAGCTTTCCGTATTTCCGTTTCCCCTGCCCATTACGCTCAGCCCCGTTTCGGGGTGCGGGTTGTGAAACTCAAAATTATCGGTATGCGTTTCGGTTTTGGAAAAATCCTCAAACTCATCCGTCAGGATAGTATCTTTAACCTCCGGCTCGTCGGTTTTGCCTCCGTCGTCGGTTTTGCCGCCGTCAATTACCTTTACATCCTTAAGCGTTATGCCGAGTTCATCCAAAAACAGCGTCCACACCACATCGTTTAAAAGGCTGATTTTTATAAAGCGCGTGTTTTCGGGCAGCGCCGCGCTTAATTCCTGCGTTTTAAAAACCGGGTTTGCAGCGCCTTTAATATCCTTTGTCTCCCCCTCTGTGAGCGGAGCGTTTACCCATTCGTCCGTATCGGAAATTTTGTATTCAAGCCTTATATCCCGCGAATACAGAACATAGCCCTCAGCCTTTTGAACGCCGAGCTTCACCGCCGAAAAGTATTTCCCTTCGGGGGCGTTATACGCTACCGAGCTTTCACCGTCGGTTGTTTTTCTGCCTATAACGCTCAATCCCGTTTCCGGGTGATTCGGGAAAACATCAAAATTATCCGTTTTAAAATCGGGCTTTGATAAATCGGAAAAATCATCGGTTAAAATATCTCCGCCGGGAGCGTCGGGTTTTTCTTCCCCGGAGTTTCCTTTTTTAATATCCAATGTTACCGAATCTATAAAAAGCGTCCAGCCGACATCGTTAAGCAGCGATATTTTAATTTCCGCGGTCTCTGCAGGCAATTCACAGTATATCTTCTGAAGCTTAAAGGCAAGCGTTTCCTTGCCGATAATATTTTCTTCACCTTCCTCCGCCATTACAAGAGACTTCCACTCGGATTTTTCGTCGGTTCTGTATTCCGCCTTTAAATCTCTTGAAACACTCACAAAGCCGCTGTATACCTGCAAGGAGATTTCCGCCCTTTCAAAAGTATCGCCGTTTTTCGCCGTATATGTAACCGAGCTTTCGTCGGTCACGTTTTTCCTGCCTATAACGCTTAAGCCCGTTTCGGCGTGGCTTGCAAACATATCCCAGTTTTCGCTATGGGCAGAGACCTTGCTCCAGTCTGCCATATCGTCGTGTAATTGCGCGTTATTTTCAGCTGATAAAGGCAACACGCACACTCCGAGCGTTAATGTCAGACATATAAGAATTGCAAATAGTTTTGATGCTGTTTTCATATTCGATCCTCCCCGTTAATTAACAGTGGCTGCATATTCATAAACCGAATTTAATACTATCGCAACATACGGAACTGTAGAATTTCCTAACGGTACCGCAGCGGAAAATTTATTTTTATATTGTATTAAATAATCCACATCTCCCACAGAGGCTGCCGCTAATGCTACAAAGCAATAATAATCTTCCTTTGCAGCAACGGAACCGATATCAAATCTGCGTTTTGCATCATAATATACGGACATTTTCTTCTCTGTGTCAACTGCATTATAAATAACCGGGAATAATTGAGCCAGACCGGAAGGATAATACTCATTCAACAGATACTTATGGGATACTGTACCGTCGTCCTTATTTATTCCTGTTTCAAAATAACAATTTTCGTTCCACAGTTGTTTATTAAGCTCGGTTTTCAGTTGTGATGATTTTTCAAGACAATCGTTTGCTAAGTTGTTCTCATCCAAAAGCTTGAATAATTTTTCGGAATCAATCAGACCGACATATACCTCGCTGTTATCCATAGTATATATTATGGGATAATCTTCCTTTGCGTATGTCAGACCGTTATGAAGTGTAGAAATCATTGAATTATAAACACTTATAACATTTGATTTATGCTCTGTAATAAAATCAATATCTCCGGTTTTTTCACAATATTTTTCAAGAAGCATTAAAAATGTTGCCGCGTAGGAATCGGTTGAATCATATGTGCCGTTCGTTTTTTCCTCCTTGCCGTCCATATAATAATCGTAAATTGTTCCGTCGGCATTTAAATGAGCAAAATGCCAATTTATGTACTTTTTTACATTTTCGGCATACAAATCCGGACGGTTCAATAAGGCAATTGCAACATAGTCGGAAAAATAAGGATTTATACTTTCTGCTCCCTTAGTATCTGCGCGAGTCGGAAATGCTCCGCTTTCCAGTTGTAATCCGGACAGGAAAATCAAATCGTTATCTGCAAATTTTTTCAACTCATTGATTTTTCTGATATTTTCAACCTTTTCCGCACCTAGCAGCTCTGCCGCTCCCAATAGGTGCTTTCTTAGAGCGGCTATATCCTTTGCATCAATTAAATCATCACCGTCAAGATCAAATTTTAAATCACCCGTCTCATTTGCCATATGTTTTTTTAATATAATTAAATCAAGAATATTCACGCTGCCGTCATTATTAAAATCCCCCGCCGGTTCAGACTGTACAGGATCTTCTTTGTATTTGATCGCAACATTATTGATAAAATATGTCCAATTAACAGCGTCGCTCTTTACGGATATTCTTATTCTTTTAGTGTTTTTAGGAAGTCCCATATATGAAAGCTTTGATAGGGTGTACTTTGAATCGCCGATCGGAGTGCTCAAAACAGCAGTGGCTTTTACCGTATGCCACACATCCGAATCATCTGTTTGCGCTTTTAAAATAAGGTACTCGGGCGCTGCAAAGTCGGAACGGAAGCCCGTATCTGCGACAACCTCCGACAACTCCCTGCCGTCACAGCTGTATTCAATGTAATTTTCACCGTAGTTTGAAGTTTTTGACGACACCACAATGTCCTTTATATTCGGTTGGTTTATAATTTCCAATCCGTCCGTATGGGCCGAAGATATGTTCCAATCGGTCAGACTGTCAAACTTATATGCCGTGTTTTCTGAAAAATCGGTGTTCTTTGATTGTTTAAACAGCCAATCCGTTACATCATCCATCGCCTTAAACCATATCCCGTGATCTAAGCCGTCATATTCCGTGTAATGTGCATTTTTATTGCCAAGGGACAGGAGATTCTTATACATAGCCCTATTCGCGTCAATATTTACAACCGCGTCTGCCGTACCGTGAAAGCTCCAAATCGGCAAATCCTTGATTACACACGCTTTTGTAGGATCGCAGCCGCCGCAAATCGGGGCTATTGCCGAAAATAATTCAGGATACCTGGTAGCAAGCTCATAAGTACCGAAACCGCCCATGGAATACCCAATCGCATATATTCTTGAGGAATCTACGTTATAGGTGCTTTTAACCTTTTTCAACAAATCTCTTGCAGCCAATAAAGCGGGAGTCGGCGTCAAATCATCCTGATTATATATTGCGGTAGCGCCGACATCGCCCATAGCGTCCCTGTCTCTCCAATGTTGCC
>URNB01000122.1 GCA_900549055.1 uncultured Oscillospiraceae bacterium | reverse complement strand
CGTCACTCTTTTTTTATTTTCTGTAACACATCTATTGTAAACCTACAGGCAAAGCAGAGCAGCGAATCAGATAAAAGTTGATTTTATAAAGCCGATATGCTATAATACTTCTGTATTTATATAGCTGACGGAGGTGCCAGATGGACGATAAGGATTTATTCAGCTACGATAATTCGGGAAATCTTGAAGAAACAGGCGAAGAAAGCTTCGATCTGAACAGCTTTTCCCCTCATATTGAAAAAGAGCCCGTAAAGGGCAAAAAAGGCAGAAAAAAGAAAAAGTCGCACAAGGAACGCATTTTAAAAACCGTACTCACCCTTTTTCTTGTCGGCGTTATAACCGTAAGTATAGTTATATCCGCCTTTTTACTTTACGCCTTTACAATGGTTGACGGCAAAATGGACGAGGATCTTGACGATTTAAAGCTCAACTTCACAACCACCATATACACCGATGACGGCAAGGGCAACTACACCGAATACCAGCGCCTGCACGGTATGTTCAACCGCATATGGGTATCGTACGACGATAAAGCGGCAAAGTCGAATGAAGAGGGCTACGAGGGCATACCTCAAAATTTGGTAAACGCCTTTGTCGCCATTGAGGACAAGCGCTTTTTCGAGCATCAGGGCGTTGACTGGAAACGCACCTTTGCGGCGTTTGCAAATATGTTTTTGCACTTCTATTCCTCAAATCAGGGCGGCTCTACCATTACGCAGCAGCTGGTTAAGAACCTCACGGGGGATACATCGCAGCGCCCGAGCCGTAAGATACGCGAAATTATGCGCGCAAGATACCTTGAGACGCACTATGTAAAGGAAACTATTATAGAATGCTATTTAAACACAATAGCCATGGGTCACGGAACCTACGGCGTTGAGGTTGCGGCTAACTATTATTTCGGGAAAAGCGTTAAGGACTTGACCCTGTCGGAGTGCGCCTGCCTTGCCGCCATCACCAAAAGCCCGACCTATTACGCACCGGACGATTACCCCGAGGCAAACCAAAAGCGCCGCGTGACCGTTTTGTACGAAATGTATGACCAGGGCTATATAACCAAGGAAGAATACGAAAAAGCAAAGACCGAAGAGGTTAAAATAGTAGCCTCAAGGGATGCCTTGAAGGAAACCGACAATAACTCTTATTTTGTTGACGCGCTTATTGACCAGGTAGTCAAGGCGCTTATGGACAAGTTCGGCTACGAAAAGACCCACGCCAATAAGATATTCTACTCGAGCGGCTATAAAATTTATGCCACGGTTGACGCGAATATTCAAAAAACCATGGAGTCCGTATTCTCCGATCAGAAGACCTACGGCTTAAAGGGCAAAAACGGCGCTACGCTCCAAGGCTCAATGACGGTCATAGACTATAACGGCCATGTTAAAGGGCTTGTGGGCGGAATAGGCGAAAAAATCGGTCAGCGCGGCTTTAACCGTGCAACAAGCGCGGTTCGTCAGCCCGGCTCCACAATGAAACCCATAGCGGCATATGCCCCGGCAATTGAAAAGGATATTATAAATTATTCGAGTATTGTGAACGATACAAAGACCAATTACAACGGCTGGACTCCCGTTAACTGGTACAGCTCATACTGGGGTAACATTACCGTTCAGTACGCGCTCGAGCGCTCGGTAAATACCATTCCGGTCTATCTGGTAAATAAGCTCGGCACACAGGTTTCGTTCGATTTTCTCACCAAGACCCTCGGCATCACCACCCTCACAAACGAGGATGTTAATCTGGCACCGCTCGGAATGGGCGGTACAAACGGCGGAATTACCTCGTTGGAGTCTGCCGCGGCTTACGCCATATTCGGCAACCTCGGACAATACCACGCCCCCACCCTGTTCACCAAGGTGACCGATCAGCATGACGAGATCGTATTTGAATATGACAGCTCACCCACAATGGCTATAAGCGAGGACACCGCCACCGTTATGAACAAGCTTCTGCAAACGGTAGTTTACGGCTCCCGAGGCACAGGCGCTGCGGCAAGAAACACCGTTAAGGATATGAAAATATTCGCCAAGACCGGTACCTCGAACAATTCAAACGACCTTTGGTTTGTCGGCGGTACTCCTTACTATGTAGGCTCATGCTGGTGCGGCTATGACGAGCAGCAGAATATTTCCAATGCCGGAATCGCGCGGGTCATGTGGAGTGCGGTAATGTCTAAAATACACAATGGACTTGAGCCTAAGGAATTTGAAGTGAGCAGCTACGCAACCGAGCGCTATTACTGCACAAGCACAGGTCTGCTCGCTACCTCCGCCTGCCCCTCAAAAAGCATAGGCTGGTATAAAAAGAGCAACACCCCGGGAAGCTGCACCGCTCACGCGGGAGCAGCGCTTAAAACACCGGCGGAAATCAAAAAAGCGGAGGAGGAAAAGAAGGCTGCGGAGAGCTCAAAAGCCGAAAGCACCTCTTCATCCTCTTCAACATCATCCGCCTCATCAACATCATCCAAAACCGAAAGTAACAGATAAATTTATGCTTGATTTTAAAAAATTTGAAATAAGCGACGCACCGCGTCTTTTAAAGTACACCTCCGACTCCGCCGAGCTTTCCTGCGAGGGCGCTTTTGTAAACCTGCTTGTCTGGCAGGATATTTATAAAAATATGTGGGCGGAAAAGGACGGACACCTTTTTGTAAAATCCGAAAAGAGCGGCAAAAATGTTTTCCGCCTGCCCTTCGGCAACGACCTTAAAGCAGGCATTGAAATGATACAAGGATATTCCGATACGGAATATCCCGAATTTTGGGTACAGGACGGCGCGCGTCTTTCCGAATTCAAAGAGCTTTTCGGAGAGCACTATACCTTTTCAGAAGAGCGGGACGCCTTTGATTATGTATATAACCGTGCCGATTTAGCCTCCCTTTCGGGCAAAAAATACCACGGCAAGCGCAACCATATAAGCGCGTTTTCAAAGCAATATGACTGGCGCTATGCAGCGCTCACCGCCGGCAATGTCAATGATATTAGGCAATGTGCAAATGAATGGTATGCCGAAAACGAGGCCAGGGCAGATAAATATCTGCTTTGCGAAAAGCGCGGCGTTGAAATCATGCTGCAAAACGCCGCGGCACTCAAAATTCGCGGCGGTATTATATATATCGGAGAAAAGGCTGTCGCCTTTACTCTCGGCTCTGCGGTAAACCGTGATGTCTTTGACATTCATATTGAAAAATCCCTTGCGGAATATGCCGAGGGCTACACGGTGATAAACCGCGAATTTGCCGCGAACGAGCTTGCCGATTATAAGTATATAAACCGTGAGGACGATATGGGACTTGACGGATTACGGCAAGCCAAGCTTTCATACCACCCGGCGGTTATGGTAAAAAAATACTCCGCCGTAAAAAGGGTGACGGAATGAGCATAAACGAATGCAGGGAAATTTACCGCGAGGCATTCGGCAGCGACGGTGAATTTGAAAACAGACTTTTTACATACTGCTTTAAATATTGCAGAACGCTCAGCATCGGCGGAAAAACCGCATCGATGCTTTTTGCACTTCCCTGCAATATTCATAGCGACGCCGCGCCTGTTTCCGCTTATTATATTTTCGCCGCAGCCACAAAAAAGGAATTTCGCGGAAATGGATATATGAGTCGGCTGATACGTTCGCTTGAAGCCGACAGGCTTCTCTTTTTAAAGCCCGCTTCCCCCTCGCTTTTCGGTTTTTATGAGCGGCTGGGCTTTCAGCCGTTTTCCGTCTCCTCAAATGAAAACAGCCCTTGCTTTGCAGAGCCTGCCGAAGGCTTTGCAGCGCTTGCCGACAAAGAGGAAAAAGCGCCGATTTCATGCACGGCGCTTTTCAAATACGATCGCAATATTCTGATTGACGGTCTTTTCTTCCCGTTTTTTATGGAATAATTTCACTGCTGACGGATTTTTTCCCGGCAGCGTTGACGGCAATAATTGCTTCAATATTATCGATTATAAACCGCTGCGCTTCAATATTATAAACAACAACGGTATATTCACCTCTTTGTCCCATTCTTTTTTCCGTCAGAATACCAAGCTCCGTACCCCGCTCGGTCGGCAGCTTGGTATTTTTGCCGTCTGCGGTCGTTATTACCTCAAGCGCCCCTATTTCGATAAGCCATGTCGTGACGGAGGCGAGCTTCAGCTGACAGCAGCGCTCTGAATCCGCCAATGAATTTATGCGTTTAACAATTTCGCTGACAGTTATCGGCGCTTTGGAAAATCGGAACCCGTTTACGGCTTCGGAGGATAAGAAAAACGGACCTTTGGCGACTTTTTTCTTACTTATCGAACCGCCGTTATCAATCACCCGTTTCAAAATATCCGAAACATAAAAGAGACATCGCGAGATGCGAACATTATTAATGACATCGGAATCCGCAACACATGTTCCGTCAATCGGATTGATTCCGTTTGCCAGCTGATCAATATACGCCTTAGCTCTTTGCATTATTTCAAGCTCCGTCATTTCATAATCCCCTTTAATACCTTATTATGGGATTATGATAGCATATTTTTCATAATCTTTCAATAGCCGAATGTCTCATCAAACCGTTTCTTAAAATCCTCGAAAATCTCGACCGCCTTAAAGCGCATAATATATTTCTGCGGATGCTCCGCAATTTCGGCGGATGTCCTGCTTGTGCTGTCTGAAAGCTCTGCTTCGGGTGCAGCTGCAGGTATGCACACCGCAGGAAAAACAACGCACCACCAGTTTTTGCCCTCCGCCTTGCCGAGCCTTATTATAAGCGATCGGTAATTCCCCGCAGGCAGCGTGAAGCTTTCATATTCGCGCGTTTCAAAATAGCTGTTTCCGATTTCCGCCGCTGCCCCGTAGCCGAAGCCGTTAGCCTTAAGGGTTTCTTCGGCGCATTCGGCTATATTGCAAAGATTTTCCGCAGCCCTTTTCT
>URNB01000121.1 GCA_900549055.1 uncultured Oscillospiraceae bacterium | reverse complement strand
TCGATTTTATATAATTGCATTTGCTAATGCAATTATTCAGTAGACATTAATTATCTATCAAAAAATCTTGTAAGGAAATCGCGCGTTTTTTGATTCTGCGGATTTTCAAATATATCCGACGGAGTTCCCTCTTCACAAATAACGCCGTCAGCCATGAATACAACATGCGAGGATACATCCCTTGCAAATGCCATTTCGTGGGTAACAACTATCATTGTGAGTCCCTCTCCCGCCAAAGTCCTCATAACCTCCAAAACCTCGCCGACCATTTGCGGGTCGAGCGCGCTTGTGGGCTCATCGAACAAAAGCACCTCGGGGTTCATAGCCAATGCGCGTGCAATTGCAACACGCTGCTTCTGACCGCCCGAAAGCTGCGAGGGCTTAGCATTGATATATGGCTCCATTCCTACCTTTTCAAGGTATTTCATGGCCGTTTCCTTAGCCTCTGCCCTTGATTTGCCGAGCACCTTTGTCTGCCCTATCATACAGTTTTTAAGCACGGTCATATTATTGAAAAGGTTAAAGGACTGGAAAACCATTCCCACATGCGAGCGGTATGCGCTGGCGCCGCCCTTTATTTTATCAATATTGGCGCCGTGGTAAAGTATTTCGCCTGAACTCGGCGTTTCAAGCAGGTTTATGCAGCGCAAAAGGGTGGATTTACCCGAGCCCGACGCGCCTATAATGCTTGTAACGTCACCCGCGTTTACCGAGAAATCAATATCCCGCAGCACCTCGTGCTTGCCGAAGGTCTTTGAAAGGTGCTTTACCTGTAAAATCGGTTCCGCCATTATTTACCGCTCCTTTCCGACTTTTTAACATATGAATAAGTGCCGCTTGTGAGC
The DNA here is from genome assembly GCA_900549055.1 of uncultured Oscillospiraceae bacterium. Taxonomy (GTDB): domain Bacteria; phylum Bacillota; class Clostridia; order Oscillospirales; family Acutalibacteraceae; genus UBA737. The sequence continues at coordinate 4,493 of URNB01000121.1, read as the reverse complement.
GCGAGCGTGTCCTTTGTGGCAACATCGAAATTGGCGGGACCGTCCATTTTCTTTTCCCAAAGCCTTAAAATAAGCGAGCAGATGACCGTCATAATAAGGTAAATGGTAAGGGTTATGACTGCCGACGGGAAGTAAATGTACTTGGCTCCCACGATTGCTTTGTGCGCCGCGAACAGCTCGGCATAGCCTATAACGAACATAACCGAGGTATCCTTGATATTTATAATAAGGTTATTGCCTATTTGCGGGATTATGTTGCGAATCGTCTGAGGCAGGATGACATAGAGCATGGTTTTAAAGTGGTTCATACCTATAGACTTTGCGCCCTCGGTCTGCCCTATATCAATCGACATTATGCCGCCGCGCACCGTTTCCGCCATATAAGCGCCCGTGTTTATTGAAACTACCAAATACGCCGCAAGGGTAACCTCAAGATTCACTGCGCCGTCGGTAAAATACGGTATCGCGTAAAAAATGAAGATTGCCTGAATTATCATAGGCGTTCCTCTGAAAACCTCAACATAAATACGAACTATCGCCTTTACGATTCCCAAGAGTATGCGCTTTACAATATTATCGTTCTTTGTGCACGGAATAGTCTGAACTATTCCGCACGCAAGACCTATAATGCAGCCTATGGCCGTTGCAACGACCGCAAGCTCTATTGTTTTAAGCGCTCCCACCAAATATTGTGATGAGCTGTCACCCCAACATTCAACTATATCGCTCCAAAGCTGGGCAAATTTATTCATATTCCGTCACCCGAATTACTTCTCGGCAAGGGGCTGAATCTTGGTAGCCTCTGCCATAATGGAATTAAAGTCGTCGGCGGTCATATCCTTTAAAACCGCGTTAATCTTGTCCTTAAGCTCTGAATTGCCCTTCTTAACCGCAATACCGATGTTTATATCGCCCTCATCAACCTTAAAGGCATTATCCTCAAGGTCAAGAATTTTAAGGTCGCTGTAAGCAAGCAGCGCGCCCTGCGCGGTGGGCATATCGGTGCAGATAAAGTCAACTGCGCCTGTTTCAAGCGCCATAAGCATTGAGGGGGCGGTTTCCTGCGCAGTCTGAATCTTCGCGCCGTTTATCTGCGGCAGGCAGGTATCATACCAAATTGTTCCGAGCTGCGAGGTGCACTTGCCGCCCGAAAGGTTGGAAAGCTTGGTAGCGGAGGCATACTTGCTGTCCTTCTTCGTCATGCAAACAATGCTGGCATAAATGTAGGGGCCTGCAAAATCAACCTGCTGCATACGGTCTTCCGTCATTGACTGACCCGCTATTGTAGCGTCAACCTTGCCTGTCTGAACGGCGGGAACAAGCGAATCCCAGTCAAGGCGTACAACTTCAAGCTTCCAGTTGTTAGCCTCGCAAATCTTTTTCGCCATCATAATATCGTAGCCGTTTGCGTAGTCGTTAGAGTCCTTAATTTTAACCGCGCCGTTTGAATCATCGCTCTGCGTCCAGTTATAAGGCGCATACGCGCACTCCATAGCTACGGTAAGCACGCCGTCCTCCACTCCGGACTTTGCCGCGGTCTGCTTTTTGCCGCCGCAGCCCGCAAAGAGGGTTGCCGCAAGGGCAACGGATAAGATTGCCGATAAAATTCTTGCTGTTCTGTTCATTTTGAACACTCCCGAAAAAATATTAAAAAATAAGCCTGCGACCCGAAAGGTATCACAGGCTTTGCTGATATTTAAAATAAATAAAAACAAATACTCATGATAGCTCTCCGCAAATATTGCGACAGTGCCGCGCCTATTAAACGCGACCCCAGCAGCCCGCGGCGGCAACCGCAAAAACTACTTCGGCGGAACAGCCTTTCCCCCACCGCCGTTTGCCGACGTATACCGCAGGGTACTCATCATATCCGCGCCTCTATCAGGTGCTTCTTAAATTTGTCATAATTATAAGACCGTTTTTTTGCTATGTCAAGTATTTTTTTTAAAAAAACTGTTTTTTATAACATTGTAATATATATTATTGCGTATTTCAAAATCATTTATGTATTTCTGTCCCTGAAAAAGTTCCACTTGAAATGCGCAGCGCAAAGTCTCAGGGCGGTGGTTATGAAAATCCCTGCAGTCATGGCAATTCCAGTTCCGAGTGGCTTCCAAAGAACAATACATACCCCGGCGCCTATTACGGACGCGCATGCGTAAAAATGCTTTATGAATATTCCCGGTATCTCCCCAGCAAAAATATCCCGCATTATTCCTCCTCCGACTCCCGTTAAAAAGCCGGTGGTAAAAAGCAGAAATATATGCTTGAAGCCGTACAGGGTAATGGCTTTCTGAACGCCGACTACAGTGAACGCGCCGAGTCCTATTGCATCCATATACAGAAATACCGCCGCATGCAGCTTTTGAAAGCTGTGCTCGGGAAATGCGCGGTGAAAGAAGAACATAACCGCCGCAACCGCAAAAGCCGTTCCGGCATAGATCGGTCTTACAAATGCCACAGGCGGAAGCGCACCGAGAATCAGATCGCGTATTATACCGCCGCCCATAGCAGCCGTTACCGCAAGCACCCCAACGCCTAACATATCCATATGCTTTTTTATTCCGGTCATAGCACCCGAAGCCGCCGTGGCAATTACGCCGAGCATTTCAAATATGAAAATGAACTTTTCGGTCATATTCTTTCACCGCCTGATATTAAAACGGCAGCTGAAACCGATAGATTCCCGCTGCCACGGTATTTTTTAAGAAGCCTTACGCATAATTACCGCTTTGCCGTTTTCAACCGTTTCTTTGGTTACGGTTATTTTGGTAATGCTACTGTCTGACGGGCTTTCAAACATAAGTGGCTGCAGAACGCTCTCGATTATGGAGCGCAAACCTCTCGCTCCGGTTTTGCGCTCAATTGTAAGCTCCGCAATGCGTTCGAGCGCCTTTTTATCGAATTCAAGATCGATATTATCCATTTTGAAAAGCGCCTTATACTGCTTTACAATAGAGTTTTTCGGCTCGGTCATGATTCTCACAAGCGTTTCCTTATCCATGCCGTTAAGCGCGGTTATAACAGGCAAACGCCCCACAAGCTCGGGAATCATACCGAATTTAACCAGATCCCTATGAGTGGCAAGAGCAGCCACAGCCTCTGCCTCCATCGACTTTGGCGACTTAACATCCGCCCCGAAGCCTAAACTGCTGCCGCCTATTCTACGCTCAATAACCTTTTCTATACCGTCAAAGGCGCCCGCACAGATGAAGAGTATATTGGTGGTGTCTATTTGAATGAAGTCCTGCTGCGGGTGCTTTCTGCCGCCCTGCGGCGGAACATTCGAAACCGTTCCCTCAAGAATTTTAAGCAGCGCCTGCTGAACGCCCTCGCCGCTTACATCGCGGGTTATGGAAGCATTTTCGGACTTGCGCGCGATCTTATCTATCTCATCAACATAGATTATGCCGCGCTCTGCCTTTTCAATATCATAATCCGCCGCCTGAATCAAGCGGAGAAGTATATTCTCGACATCCTCGCCCACATATCCTGCCTCGGTAAGGGTGGTGGCATCGGTGATGGCAATCGGCACATCAAGTATTTTAGCCAGAGTCTGCGCAAGCAGGGTTTTTCCCACACCTGTAGGGCCAAGCATCAGAACATTGCTTTTGTTCAATTCGACATCGGCGGAATCGGCTTTAAAAATGCGCTTATAGTGATTATAAACCGCAACCGAAAGCGTTTTTTTCGCGTCGTCCTGACCGATAACATATTCATCGAGCTTTTGCTTGATCTCCTGCGGCTTCGGGAGCACAAACTCCTCGTTTTGCTTTTTTTTGCGTTTTTTCTGCGCGCCGCCCTCATCATCGAAGAGCAAGGCGTTGCAGAATTCAATGCAGTTATCGCAAATATATACGCCTGGGCCTTCAACCAATCTTGTCACCTCGTCCTGCGTTTTACCGCAGAACGAGCAGCGTATTTCATTGTCCCTGTCGTTCGGCATTTCGGTACCTCTATCTCTTTGAAATTACTTTGTCGATAAGCCCGTACTCGGCAGCCTCGGCAGCAGTCATAAAGTTATCCCTTTCGGTATCAAGCTGAATCTGCTCAAGCGGCTTGCCGGTCTCTTCAGCCAATATTTTATTGATATTGCCGCGTATCTGCTCAATGTGGTGAGCATGAATGAGAATATCTGTTGCCTGACCCTGCGCCTGACCGAGCGGCTGATGAATCATAATTTCGCTGTTGGGCAGTGCCAAACGCTTGCCCTTGGTGCCGGCAGCCAGTAAAAACGCGCCCATACTTGCCGCCATGCCCATGCAGATGGTGCTTACATCACACTTAATGTACTGCATTGTATCGTAAATAGCCATACCTGCCGTAACCGCACCGCCCGGGCTGTTAATGTAGAAGCTTATATCCTTTTCCGGGTCCTGCCCCTCAAGGTAGAGCATTTGAGCGATTATAACGCTGGCGGAAGCATTGTTTACCTCGTCGTTCAGCATTATAATGCGGTCGTTCAAAAGTCTTGAGAAAATATCGTAGGAGCG
>URNB01000120.1 GCA_900549055.1 uncultured Oscillospiraceae bacterium | reverse complement strand
CGGTAAGGTTGACTTGATCGATATGATAAAGCTCAAAAAGCTTTTGAGCCGATAAGCTTATTGCTCCCAAACAGACTGTATATTACAATAGGCTTTTATCGGTATAACGGCGCTTCGTAGCATAACGGCGAAGCGCCGTTATGCTTTCGGTCAGGCTTACTGAGGGGAGATCAAAATGTATAAAAAATTTCTTTTTAAAATTACCGCCGTATTTTTAAACCTGCTTATAATTGCCGCGGGAATGCCTATTTTAGCGCCCGCAGCGGCACAGGTTGAGCAGGTAATCGCAGCACGGCAAGCAAGCGACGGTTTTAATACGGTTTGTAAGGAAGATTTTACAGACCCGCAGGAAAAATTCAGCGAGAGTATATCTTATGTCGAGCAAAGGTATAAAGACACTGCCCCGTGCGGGGTTGCGCTGCATTTCAGCGGCGGGGCGTATGAACGCGCCGTGTTTACCGCCGAAAAATACAATATTGACGGTTTTTATTTAAGAATTGACAGTATTATTAAAAAGAACAGCATGGGTTCAGCGCCGAAATTCGGCATTTTAGTCTCGAAAACAGGCGCGGCCGGAAGGTTTATTTTGCTGTTTGATACGCAAAACGGAACGGTATATCGCTCGGGTGAAAATTCCGCTTTAACGGCGCTTATTACCAATGACGCATTAAAATACGCATCACTTGCGGCAAACGGCTTTAATATAGGCTTCAAGGCAAAGGAAAACGGCGCGTTGGCACTTGAAATAACCGCTCGGGACGGCAAATACTTAACGGCTGATATTCCGGGGGAATATGCGGCGGAAACCGGGAAAAACGCGGCATCCTCGTATATCGGTATTTCGCCGTTTTCCGCTGCGGAAGGCACAACCGACGAATTTACGGTAAATATTTCCGCAATTAAATACGATGAATACACCAGACCTATATCCACAACTCTTATAAAACAGGTATCTGACGGCAAAAATCGGCTGCTTAACGGTAATTACGACAGCTTTCCCTGTGGTATGGTGTCCGAATTTTCGGGAACAGATATAGGCAGCCGCCATGTGAGCACCGAAAAATACCCTATAGACGGCTTGCGGCTCAGGTTCGGCAGCTTTAAAAAGACAGAAGGCTATGAGAGCGAAAACGCCGAGCTTGCAATAACACTGACCCAAAGCGCCGACAGCATAGGCGCGGTAAGAATTGTAATTGATACCGACAATAAGACTCTCGGTTATTATACTGCCGGGGTAAAGCCCGTTACGATTATAAGCGGCGAGGAGCTTAGCTACGATAATATTTCCGCAAATGAATTTGTTGTGGGCTTTAACGTAAATCTAAGCGGGGAATGTACGGTTTTTATTGCCGTAGGCAATGCGCCCGCGCTTTACGGAACAATTCCGTCTTCGTTTTTCTTGTTTATAAACGGCTGTGAAACGGCACGGTTTACGGTTTCGCCCGCAAACAGTATAAATTATTTTTCGGTTAAAACCACGGGAATATATGTTGAAAAGCAGGACGGCGGCTTTACCGTGCCCGATAAGTGGGCGTTTAGAGAAATTACGGGAATAACGGATAATGTTCCCGAAAAAACTACGGTTTTTAACGGTTGGGAAACTGTGGGTACAAGGCTGACGTTTTCGGGCGGAGACGTAGGGCGGCGGATAACCACAGAGGACAAATATAATTTTGACGGTCTTTCCTTAAAATTTTCAAATCTTAAAAAGAATAGCAACGCTTACGGTGCGCTGCGCTTTACGGTATCCGCGGCGGAGCAGACCGAAGCTTTGGGCAGATTCAGAGTAATGGCTGATACGGCTGAGGGCACATTAAGCTTTTATAATGCAGAGGTTTCGCCCACGGTGTTTTTAAGCAGCGATTTACTTAAATACGAAAATATTTCGCAAACGGATTTTATTATGAGCTTTTACTCGCTGTCGGACGGCGGTATGAAATGCATTGTAAAAGTAAAGGGGAAAAACCCGATTTACGGAACTATTCCGGCAAGCTTTTGCGGCAGCTACGAAAATAAGCTTGCAGACTCGTATATAACGGTAGCGCCGGGAAAGGCGATAGATGACGCGCGGTATTATTTTTCGGTTGATATTACCGGAATTAAAAGCGATAAATACACAGTGCCCTCAGGCGCTGTCCTCAGAAAAACCGTGGGTTCGGGCAACAGCCTTATCCCGCTTAAAAACGGAGTATTTGCCGCAGGAGAAAGCTCGGTATTTACAAATGTCGGCGCAAATGCCCGCCAGTGCAGCAGGGAAAAATATAATGTGAACGGGTTATCGCTCAGGTTCGGCGGTTTATCGGCTCTCGGGGAAGAATATCCCGTAATGGCTGTAATGCTGACGGAGGATATTAACGCCGCTTACGGTAACAGCTTATATATTGATACCTCAGTCGGGGCGCTTTGCTTTAATAATACCGAGAATATTTTATTGAAAAGCGAGGTCCTGCAGTATAAAAGGCTGCAAAACAGGGAATTTACCTTAATGTTTGACGGCGACGATAACGGGAATATAACAGTTATAGTAAGCGTGCGGGGCTATGCGCAGCTGAAAGCGGTTCTACCGTTTAAATTGCCCGAAAATAATATTTATTTCGCGATAGCGCCGGGCAGCGTAACTTCCTTTTCCGTTATCCTTACGGGAATTTTGTGCAGAGAAAAGTATATTAACAATTCTTATCTTTTGCCACAGTATAAATGCGACGGGCTGATAAGCACCGATGAAAACGGCACGCCCGAATGGCTTTCCTCCGCTGTTATAGGCGAAACAAACGTATCGATTTTCGGAACATTTTACGATATGCTGCCGCTGCTTGACCATTGTGCCGAAACGGGTATTAACGCACTGTGGCTGACGCCTGTAAGTGATAAGGGCAAAAACGGAAACGGATATTCAAATATGGGAATAAAAACCATAGACCCATATCTTACGGGGCTTATACCTTACGGCGAAAATTGGCGACAGCTGACCGATGAGGAATATGAAAAAGGCTGGCAGGTGTTTTCGGAATTTGTAAAAGAGGCGCACAAAAGAAATATAAGAATACTTTTTGATGTGGTTTCATTTGGCGTTTTAAAGGAAAGTCCGCTTATATCGGAGCATCCCGATTGGTTTAAAAGCTATTCGCAGGAGGTTACCTGCCGTGATTTCAGGTGGGATAACGCGGCTCTTGCGGAATATTATATAAACGCATTAACGCAAATAGCCGTTAAAACCGGAATTGACGGCTTGCGCTTTGACTCCGAGCCGCAAACCGCAGGGTATGAAATTGACGGTAGAATAAGAAAAAGCATAAGTGCCGCGGGGCGCAAGCTTATATATATTGCGGAAACCAAAAATAACGATAATACCGTGTACGATTTATCCGAGGGCGATGTTCAGGGACCGGACTATATATCGGTAAAGCATTTTGAATCGGTTTTTCTTAAAAGGAATATAGTTGACAGTATAAAAAGCGGGACCTGGATAGGCGCGCCCGAAGCGCAGGATATACATAAATCGGGGGAGTTCAGGTATTACACCTTTCAGCTTTGCTGCCACGACAGCTACGAGTATTCATCCCGCGGCGATCGTCTTATTATGGGATATGAGGCGCTGTTTTCCCCTTTTATTCCCGTTTGGGTAATGGGTGAGGAATTTAACAACGCCAAGGACGGCGATTACACGCGCATACTGTATCTTAATACATTTAAGCGGGAGCTGCTTAAAAATGATGATAACCGCCGATATTTTGAGGATGTTAAAAAAATGATTGAAATACGCCGCACTTATTCCGATATATTTGAATATTTTCCGAAAAACCATAAAAATTCAAATATATGCAAGGCGGAAGTATCAGGCGGTGTTAAGCTGCAGGCATATGCGCGTTATTACGGAAACAGGGGAATTATTATTATTCCGAATGAAACGTATGAAAAAACGGAGCTGACCGTAACACCGCGTCTTTATGAAATGGGGCTTTCGGGGTACGAAGCCTACACCGTTACGGATTTATCAAGCGGCAAACTTATAGCATCAGGTACGGAAGAACAAATTCTTTCGTTTGCGGCGTCGGTAAACGCACGGGATACGGGCAAATTTTTAATAACCGGCAGTGGCGAGCGCGGAGCGGGTATTTCAAAGCCGATACCGGAAGAGCCTGAGGATGACTCCGACAGAGTTGAATATACCGCCCCGATATGCGAATATTTTATTCCCGATACCGGTGATTTTACCGATTTCGGTACATTCTGGCACGACAATATTCCGGAGATCAAGGATATTATAAATAGCGGGGTTCAGCACGGTGTAAGGCTTACATACAACGACGGGGACGTAGGCAGGCGGATAACCTCGCTTAAAAAGTACCGCGTTGACGGGTTTTCGCTTAAATTTGAACACCTTACAAAAAATGATGGGTGTACAGGCGACCCGTCTGTAACGGTAATGCTTTCAAAAACAATTGATTTGGATAAATTCCGCATAATGATCGACACCGCCGCCGGTACGCTGAGCTATTATAACGGAGCGACTGCGCCTACCGAAATTGCTCGCTCCGATAAGCTTAAATACAGTGAGCTTTCGCAAAGCTCTTTTACCGTAACCTTTTCGCTGAATACCGACGGCTCTGTTATATGCTCGCTGAACACGGGCGGTACTGAGATTTGCGGTGTAATACCGTATTCATTTGCGGCTCTTATGGGCGATTTCGGCACTGAACAGCTTTATTTTGCGGTAGGTCCGGGCAGGGCTGACCCCTTACGGGTTTATAATTTTTCGGTTGAGCTTACCGGCATATATCAAAAAACGGAAAAAACGCCTGATGAAACACAAATGACAAAGGTAACGGACGGTGCGGCGGCTTCATTTGAAGATTATATTAAGGGGAGCTGCCGCAGCGGAGTAAGTCTTAATTTTGACGGATGTGATATAGGCGGCTGTATTATGTACTCCGAAATGCAGGAACTAAACGGTTTAAAGCTTTCGTTTGCGGGTCTTGAAAAAAATGAGGGATATGAGGATAATCTCTTGAAATTTTCAATTTGCATAGGTGACTCTGCGCAGAAATTACCTAAATTTCGGGTTGTTTTTGATACGCTCAGCGGCACTGTAAGCTATTACAGCGGCAGTAATCCCTATGGTAATTTGACAGCTATTGCGGAGGATGATATACTGAAATATAAAAATCTTCACGGACATCCGTTTGAGGTGCTTTTCGGTGTGAACGACGCGGGCGACGTAATCGTTACCTTTACCTTGGGGCAGTGGAAGATTACGGGGATTATTCCGAAAAAGTTCCGTGATTTGTATTTAAATGGTGAGAATGTTTATTTCGGTATTTCTTCTTCAAACCGCAGCGGTTATTTTTCCGTTGCCCTTACCGGAATAGAAAAAATGTACACGCTTACATTTCCGAAAAATCGGTTTAATAAAGGGGAAATGCTTGTGCCGCAGGACGCCGAATACAGGCTGCCCGCTCCCGCCCATAGGGACGGTTATGCATTTATGGGTTGGCGTGATATTGAAACC
>URNB01000119.1 GCA_900549055.1 uncultured Oscillospiraceae bacterium | reverse complement strand
GCTGTCAGAGGATTTTCCCGTCAACTGGCTGTTTAAAATGAAGCATACGGATGAAAACGGCAATATGAGCCTCGGTGAGCTGCAGAATGCGGTGTATCCCGGCGGGAATACCGCTCAATAAAAATTATGGGTGCATAGCACGCTGCGGCTCTGCCGTACCGAGCAGCCTTTTCATATAAAGATATGTGCCTGCCGTCCACCCGAGCATAGGCGGTAATTTGTATTCGTTTCGGGTGTTTATTGTGCCGTCAATAACATTATATTTTTCCCACAAATTTCCGGTTTCGGCGAAAATGCCGTCGGTAGCGGTTATATATTTTTCGGCTATTCGGCGCGCATCTTCAGTATAGCCGTATTTAAGCAGTCCCTCCGCCGCAATAAATTGCAGGCAAGCCCAGCCGTTGGGGTAATCCCACTGGTAATTACCCGGAATACTGTTTTTCTCGCAGGCGGCTACACCGTATTTTTCCTCCAAACGCGGCAAAGCCTTTACCGCCGCCGCTGCCTCAGCCGCCGTTGCCATACCTACAAAAAGCGGGAACAGTGACGCCGCCGAAAATACCGGGCTCAACCGGTTTTTGTTGAAATTACAGTCATAAAAGCAGCCGTCCGCGTTTTTCATAAGCCGCCGCATAAGCTCCGCCCTGGTTTCGGCTCTTTTTTGCCATTCCCCGGCGTTTGCCGCACCTGTTTCCCCGCAAAAATACGCCATATTACTTTCTAACGCATACAACAGGCAGTTAAGGTCAATCGGCGCGTAATTAAACGCTTCAAATTCAAAACGCGGCGTTAAATCCCAGCCGCTCTCGCAGCTTGCAATAAAATGCTCTATTTTCAGCTCCGCCGTTTCTATGGGCGGGTTTATACCCAGCCTTTTTGAAAGCTCGGCATCCATACCTTTGCAGCCGGGCTTTTCGCGGTTTACACCGTATCTGTTAAGCCCGCATGCGGTGCTTCGCCTTACACACCAGAAATTATACTCCTTTTCCAGTGCGGCAGCTGCGGTTTTAAGCCAGTCGCTGTCCCCCGTGCGGTCGTAAATATCCCGCACCATAAGTGAAAGAAACGGCGGCTGCGAGGATTTAAGATACCTTGTAAGATTTCCGTTCGGCATATAGCCGTATTTATCAGTCAGGTATATTATATTATCAACATTGTTTTTTGCCTGCTCTGTTCTCCCCGATAATATAAGCCCGACATTGGTAAAATAGGTATCCCAGTAGTACATTTCCTGAAAACCGCCGCTTATACTCGGAACTGTATATGGGTACGGCAGACCGATCAGCTCGCCCATATCCTCCCTGTGGCTTCTTGTGCATTTATCAAAATTTTCATAAATAAATTTTTCTACCATATCCGGCACCTCTGAAATTTCATAATCCGTAATATTCAAGCTGCCCTGCCTGACGAACATTTATCCGAAAGACAGGGCAGTAATTTTGTGATTTTTTTGCTTTTTACAGCTCAATTAAAAGCTTTCTGAGGCTTGTTAAATCAGCGGCGGTTATTACCGAATCGCCGTCAAGCTCGGCGGCGGCTTCATCTATTTCAACCGCAATTCCCGCAAGGTGCTTTTTAAGCCTTACCAAATCGAGAATGTTTAAATACCCGTCGTGATTAACGTCGCCCTTAAGGGTCTTAATTGTGTAATGGTCCTCAATCACATTATCGCCCCAGGCGCTCTCGGCAGCCGCCGTAACGCCCACTGTCACACAAAGTGCCGCCGCACATAAAAGGGATAAAAGCTTTTTGAAATTTTTCATATTCCGTAACCTCCCTGTTATTGTCCCAAACCGAGTCCGGCAAGAACATTGTCTCTCCACCCGGTTGATTCGTCGTAAGCGCCGAAGCCTACATTATACTCCCAGTAGCACCAGCTGATTTTGCTTTCCCCGCAAAGCTTAGTAAAATCAGACAAATAAGCCTGAACATCCTCGGCAGCTGCTCCGCCGCCCTGGTAAACGCCGAATTCGCCGAGCCATACAGCCATATTGTTTTTTTCAGAAAAATCCTTGCATATTTTTATTGCGCTTTCCACTTCCGCTTTGGCGGCGGCGGTATATTTAACACCGCCCGGGTATTTAAGCGTACCGTCGTCATTCTTAATCCAGCTTGCGCCCTGGTGTGTAAAGCTCATCGGCCAATAGCAATGAACAGCCGCTATAACATTCTTATCGTTAATAAGATTTTGGGTAATATTTTCAATTGCCCTAACGCTGTTATTTGAACCGGTGGCAACCATAAGCTTTCTGGTTTCGCTTGTTTTTCTTACAATTTCAAGAACCTTTTCCTGCAGCTCCATAAGCTTTGCGCTCGTAAAGGTAGTAGTATTTAGACCCGGCTCGTTAATCGCTTCAAATACCACTCTGTCGGGGTATTCCTTATAGTGCTCTGCCAATTGCTGCCATATGGCAAGGTATTTCGGTGAAACGGTGTCGGGGTCGGTGTAAAGCGAGGTATTGCCGAGCTTGCAGGCTTGGTGAAAGTCAACTATTATTGTCATTCCCGCACGCAGTGTGTTTTTTACCACCGTATCAAGGTATGAAAGCAGGGTCTCATCAATCGCATAAGGCGCGGTATCGCTTGTGTTTGAGGAAAAATCAATCGGAAGTCTTACAGAGTCAAAGCCCTGCGCCGCTATATCGTCAAAGGTTTCCTGCAAAAAAATCTTATTGCTTTTACTTAATGCGGAAACCTTTTGCTCGAAAGGGCCCGAATAGCTTATCCCCTTTGAGAACGAGGCTGCCTCGTTATAATACCCACCGTATAACATTTCGTTATAGCAGTATGTTGTGTCATCAAAATAGGCTATAGCCTTTTCACCGTTCTCATTTTTATACTCAATATATGCGCGTACAAGGAAATCGGCGCTTCTGCTTTCTTCGCTGAGGTTTTTAATTATTACGTTATAGCGTATAAACTCGTGCGCTTTATCGTAAACAAGTCCGCTGCCTTCATTACCTATATTTATATCGTCAATAACCGCAGCTATGCTGTGGCTCGAAGCGCCAAGCTCTCTTGTAAGGTCAGCCCATTCAAATCCGTAATCGGTCAGTGCCCGGTCTGTTGTAACAAGCGCACCTACCGATATTATTTCGCGTTCTGTACCCTCAATTACTACCTTGTTGCCGCCCTTTGTTGCTGCCGTCAAGTCAAATTTAAGCGATTTATCGGTTTCATTTGCCTCGGCAGAAATTATCACTGTTTTTGCCGGTATAAACTCAGCAGAAATGGTTATATCCGCATCTGGCATATCAAATGTGTAGTAATAACCTATATTGGTTTTTCTGAACCCATCGCGCTCAACCTTAATTTCACTGCCGTCTGCTCCTGCTATTTTAAGCGAGCCGGACTTATAGATATATCCGTCCTCGGGTAAAAGCGTAAAGCCTGCCCTATCACCCGCAAATACATTTGCGCGTTCTATGCTTACAGAGCCGTTTTCTATTTCGGCTGCCGCTTTAACGCTGTTTCCGGCATAGGCTACGGTTATTGAATTAAGCGTGAGCGTGCCCTCGGTGCCGGCAAAGTCAAATATTCTTAAATCAAGACTTGTTATTGTCGCCTTTTCCGAACCGGAGGGTGGATTGGTAGCAAAGCTACACCAGTTTCCTATCCACCAGCCGTCGTTTGATTCAAATATTTTCTGCGTTCCGTCAAAACGGAGTGTTGAAGCGGCATTTTCAGCATTTGCCGAAATCTTGAAGGCGTCTTTATTTTCGCCCCATTTCCAGTAGAAGCCGCTCTTTCCTTCATCGTTAGTACCGTTTACAAGCGCACCTACTTTGACTTCTGATGCTATAGTGTTTGTAAAGTTAAAGGTCACCGCAGAAGCTCCCGCAAAGAATTTTTCGGGAACATTTATTTTTGCAAGCGCTGTAACAGCTGTTTCACCCGGTGTGAATACTATTTTATCATCCTCAACTGCCGCAGTCGTATTGGTACCGAAGGTCACATTGTCAAGCGGTACGGTTTTTGAATATGTGTGCTCTGCGTCCTGCTCATACTTAACGTCGTCAATATAAAAACCGGGATGCGACTCTTTATTGTTTTTTGTCGGCTGCAAAATAATTCTCGTCAATGATTTTATCTGTTCTTCCGTCAAAGACTTTTTATTAGGTGTACCCCAAGTATTATATTTGTCATTGAGTTCGTTCATATCGTTGAAATCAACACGCAGCTTAATATATGCTCCGGTAGGAACGGTAAACTGCTTCTGTGCAATATTATTTGAGCCGTCATTCAGATATACTTTAAATTTTTCACTTTTCCCCGTGTTATAAATCCAAAGGCTTACACCGGTAGCTCTTTTAATGTATGAGTTAAGGGGAATTGCAAGTGATTTATCTTCATATTCCTTTACAGCGGTGTTTACATAATTCAAAGCCTTTGTTCCGCTTGCGGAATATTCACTGCCTTCAATAACCTTAGAAACAGCGCCCGAGGCAGATACTCCGCCCGGTTCATTTGTGCCATCCGCGTAGCCTTCAAAATCATATAATGTTTTCCAGGCCTCTGCTGCCGCAGCTTCAGCCGCATTAAGCTCATCGGCACTGCCCTTTACGGTTATGGCAATATCCTTAATATCAAGGTAATAGCCCTCTGTTCCGTCGCAGCCGCTTTCCGGAGTTGATACTATAAGAAACAGCTGCTTAACGGTTGAAAGATCTTCCTTCTTCCATTTAACGGCGCTGTTCTTATCCATCCAGGCAACCGCTCCCCATTCGCCGACCTTATAAAGGTTAAGAGGACTATATTTAACATTGCCTTCCAGTCTGTCATTTACGTCAGTCTTTTTTGAATAATTCGTCCCGTTGTATATTCCGAACTCAAATCGCAAGTTGCTGTTTGTGGCATTATTATAGTCAAGGCTTATATATTCAAGATACGGAAGATATGCACTCGGAACATTTACGGTCAAGGCAAGCTTACCGTTTCCTGTTTCGGAAAGATTGTTTTTTGTAAATGCGCTCGCCTTAACGTCAAAATTCTGCCTTAATACCTTTTTACCGTCAACCGCGGCTATGTGCCTGCTGCCGGTATAATTGTCTTTAATATCCTTAGCATTGATACTCGCCATACCATCCGGCAGCTCCGAAATCTCGCCTGACGAAAGCCCCGAAAGGTCAAGCAGGCTTACCGTTTTTTCCACTGTATCGGTATCTGCCGCGTTAATAATAAATGCGCTGCTGAAAATCATCATTAAACTTAAAAGACCGCTGAGAAGTTTTTTTGACTTTTTCATTTTCTTAACACCTACTTAAAATTTATTTTATTCGCCGGGATATTTGTTTTTCCGCGGCACCACCCCTTTTTTATTATCGCCGCCCTATTTACGGGTTCTGAAAAATATTCAAAAACTCCTTATCCCATTCGTCCTTTTCAAGGTCATATGCGGCGTATACAAAGCCCAGTTCCCAATAGCACCACGCTATATTTCTTTCCTCGCTGAGCTTTATTAAATGGTGCGTCCAGGCAACCCTGTCCTCGTGGTTGCCCTTCTTTATAGCGCCGAACTCACC
>URNB01000118.1 GCA_900549055.1 uncultured Oscillospiraceae bacterium | reverse complement strand
GGAACGGCGGTCAATTTCTTATCGGCTAATATTTGTATATTATCGGGTCATAAATCAGATTTCATAGTTAATGCAGCTGCGCGATTTTACAAAAGGTCTTACATAGGTATCTGCAACCGCAGCATGTGCGGGGTTAACGGAGTAGTTTTTAAGCGCTTCCTCCGATGTGAAAGTGCTGTCGAGCATCATATCCGCATTGGAGCCTGCAAGCTTACCCGTTATTACGCAAATATCGGTAAGCCCCTCAATTTTACCGATTAAGCCCTCAAGATTCTGCTTTGCGTTATGCGCGGTTTTCACCTTTTCCTCTTCCGTTAAGCTGTCGGATAGCTGCCAAAGAATTATGTGCTTTACCATAATATATTATCTCCTTTAAAAAATATATGCTTCACTGCCTTTTTTCTTTAAAAGACTTATAATGTCTGCGGGCTTCAGCCACACCGTAGCCGTGTTATCGTTCCGAGCCCTGTCATTTTTTTCTTTAATTGATGAAAAAACGAGGATTATAAAGGCTCCCTCTGACTGGGGTTGCTCCCCACAGTGCAGGAAAAATGTCGCGCAGCGAAAAAAACAGCCCCCTCTGTTCGGCAAAGCCGAAAAGAAGGGAGCCAATGTCTTTACAACCGCCGACTTTTATCACCGTTTATTCATTGAAAAAGCTCTTAATTTTCTCCGAAAAGCTCTTTTTCTTTTTATAATTCTTTTCGTTTGTCACGCCGTCAAATTCGCGCAGCTTATCCTTCTGCGCTTTTGAAAGGTCGCGCGGCACTTCAACGGTGATTTTAACATATTCATCGCCTTTTCCGGCGTAGTTTAGGCGCTGTATTCCCTTTCCGCGCAGCTTGAACTCATCGCCCGGCTGTGTTCCCTCGTGAATGGTGAATTTAACCTTGCCGTCAAGAGTCGGAACAACTATTTCGTCGCCCAAAGCCGCCTGTGCAAAGGTTATAGGAATTTCGCAGTAAACGTCGTAGCCGTTGCGCTCGAAAATCGGGTGCGGACGAACGTTTACATTTATGCGTAAATCGCCCGCAGGTCCGCCGTTTGCACCCGCGTCGCCGCCGCGCAGGTTTATAACCTGACCGTCGTCAATCCCGGCGGGAATATCCACCGTCTGCTCCACCGTGTGCCTTATTCTGCCCTTGCCTGCGCAGGTGTGGCAGGGCTTATCAATAATTTTACCTCTGCCGTGGCAGTTATCGCATACCTTTTGGGTCTGCATTACGCCGAACGGGGTGCGCTGCGTAGCCGAAACCTGACCCGTGCCGTGGCAAACCGGGCAGGTTTTGGGGGTTGAGCCCTTTTCTGCGCCGCTGCCGCCGCATTCCTTACAATTATCTATTTTGGTTACCTTAACGGTCTTGCGGCAGCCTTTTGCAGCCTCTTCAAATGAAAGATTAACGGCAGCCGCAGTATCGTTTCCGCGGCGCGGAGCATTCGGATTGCTCTGCCTGCCGCCACCGAAACCGCCGCCGAAGAAAGAACTGAATATATCCCCCAAATCGCCGAAATCGCCGGTAAATCCGCCGCCGTAGCCGCCGGTACCCGCTCCGTAATTCGGGTCTACTCCGGCATGGCCGAACTGGTCGTAGCGCGCGCGCTTTTCCTTATCGGAAAGCACCTCGTACGCCTCGTTTACCTCTTTAAATTTTTGCTCCGCCTCTTTATCGCCTGGGTTCAAGTCGGGGTGATATTTTTTTGCCGCTTTGCGGTAGGCTTTTTTCAATTCGTCATCGGATACGGATTTATCCACCCCGAGGACTTCATAATAATCTCTTTTATCGTCAGCCAAAGCAATTTCTCCTACAAATTATATGTTGAAGACTTCCCCTTTTTAAGGGGGAAGTCAAAACGCAGCTTAGCGCTTACTGCTTATTGTTGTCGTCAACATCGGTGTAATCCGCTTCATAAACGTTCGGGTCGCCGTTCTGCGCGCCGCCCTGCGGCTGTGCGTTTTCGGCGCCCTGCGGGTTAGCAGCCTTGTAAACCTTCTCGCTTACCGCGAAAAGCTCCTTTTGCAGCTCTTCCTGCTTAGCCTTTATAGCCTCAATATCCTCGCCCTTGAGCGCCTCTTTAAGAGCCTCTTTAGCGGTATCGATCTTAGCCTTTTCATCAGCCGAGAGCTTATCGCCGAACTCATTAACGGTCTTCTCGGTCTGATAAATCATCTGATCGGCGTTATTGCGAACATCTACCGCTTCACGGCGCTTTTTATCCTCTGCGGCATACTGCTCGGCTTCCTTAACAGCCTTATCAATATCATCCTTGGACATATTGGTGTTTGAGGTAATGGTAATATTGTTTTCCTTACCTGTGCCGAGGTCTTTTGCCGAAACGTGAACTATACCGTTCGCATCTATATCAAAGGTAACCTCAATCTGCGGGATTCCGCGCGGAGCGGGAGCAATGCCGTCAAGGTGGAACACACCGAGGGTCTTGTTATCTTTAGCAAATTCGCGCTCGCCCTGTAATACGTGTACCTCAACCGAGGTCTGACCGTCGGCAGCGGTTGAGAATATCTGGCTCTTTTTAGCCGGAATGGTGGTGTTGCGGTCTATAACCTTGGTGGAAACGCCGCCCATTGTTTCAATACCGAGGGATAGCGGCGTAACATCCAACAGCAGCAAGCCCTTAACATCGCCGCCTAAAACGCCCGCCTGTAAAGCCGCGCCTATTGCAACGCACTCATCGGGGTTAATGCCCTTAAACGGCTCTTTGCCCATAAAGTTCTTGATAGCCTCTTGAACAGCAGGTATTCTTGAAGAACCGCCGACCATAAGCACCTTGTTTATCTCGCCCTTATCAAGTCCCGAATCTGAAAGTGCCTGACGAACAGGTCCCATTGTAGCGTCAACCAAATCGGCAGTAAGCTCGTTGAATTTAGCCCTTGTAAGGGTGGTTTCGAAGTGCTTCGGACCCGAATCGTCAACCGTTATAAACGGCAGGTTAATATCGGTTGAGGACATACCCGAAAGGTCTATTTTAGCCTTTTCTGCAGCCTCTTTAATACGCTGCATTGCCATCTTATCGCCCGAGAGGTCTATGCCCTGCTCTGCCTTAAAGGTGTTTACAATGTAATCCATAACGCGCTTATCAAAGTCATCGCCGCCGAGCCTGTTGTTACCTGCGGTTGCTAAAACCTCCTGAACACCGTCGCCCATTTCGATTATGGAAACATCGAAGGTACCGCCGCCGAGGTCGTAAACCATAACCTTCTGGTCGTCTTCCTTATCAATGCTGTAAGCCAGTGCCGCAGCGGTAGGCTCGTTTATAATACGCTTAACCTCAAGTCCGGCAATTTTGCCCGCGTCCTTTGTTGCCTGGCGCTGTGCGTCGGTAAAGTATGCAGGAACGGTGATAACCGCTTCCGATACGGTCTGACCGAGGTAAGCCTCTGCGTCAGCCTTTAATTTCTGCAAAATAATTGCCGAAATTTCCTGCGGGGTGTACTTTTTGCCGTCAATTTCAACCGTGTGGGCAGTACCCATCTCACGCTTGATAGAGCTTATTGTTCTGTCCGGGTTGGTAATAGCCTGGCGCTTAGCAACCTGACCTACCATTCTTTCGCCCGTTTTAGAAAATGCAACTACCGAAGGGGTTGTTCTGCCGCCCTCGGCATTGGCGATAACTACAGGCTCGCCGCCCTCCATTACCGCAACGCAAGAGTTTGTTGTACCTAAGTCAATACCTATAATTTTTCCCATGATAAATTCCTCCGAATTATAATTTATTTTAATTTGCCACTTTGACCATAGCGTGACGTACTACCGTATCGCCGGTCTTGTAGCCTTTTTGTAAAACTTCCGCAATAACGTTCTCGCCCAAAGTATCATCCTCTATGTGCATTACCGCCTCGTGGAGAGTGGGGTCGAACGTATCGCCTGCCTTTGCCGTTTCGGTGAGCTCTAAATTACCCGCCAAGGTTTCAAACTGCTTTACTATCAGCTCAATTCCCTTTAAATATTCGGGGCTTTCTTTGTCAGCCCCCGCCGCGCGCTCGATATTATCGATAATAGGCAACAGCTTTTTTATTATGCCCGCTCTTGCATATTCCGCAACACCCGCGCGCTCCCTTTCGGTTCGCTTTTTGTAATTGTCAAATTCAGCCGCCGTTCTTAAAAGAATATCGTTCTTTTTTTCAAGCTCTTCTTTGAGCTTTTCAATCTCGGTGTCCTTTTTTGATTTCTTTTCCTTTTTCGGAGCTTTGGTTTCGGTTTCTTTTTCCGCCGCAACCTCGTTTTCTGCCTGCTCCGCGTTATTTTCGGTTTTCTCCGCCACCGGTATCAATCCTCCATATCCTTTTGCGCCTCGGTCATAATTTCGGTTAATCGCAAGGCGGTATATTCAACGCTCGGAATTATCTGCCCGTAGGACATCCTGTTAGGGCCTATAACGCAAAGCGTGCCTTTGAATCTGTCGCTTCCGTAATACTTCGCGGCAATCATAGTGTTGTTTTCAAGCTCACGAAAGCCTGAATCTCTGCCGAACACCGTTCCGATATTACCGTCAAACCGTTTTGTGAGCGTTATCATCGGCTCACGAAGAGCCACCAGTGAAAGTATTCTTTTAGCCGCCGCTTGGCTTTCGCAAATGCCGTAAAGCCGCTGTTCGCCCAAAAGATACGCGCCGGAGGACTCAATTCCCGCTGCCGATTCAAGCACCGAAGAGAAAAGCGGCATAAGCGCAAAGGCGTCTGCTCCGGCTTCGGCCGCCACGCTTTGCATATAGCCGCGCGTCAGCTCATCGGTTCTTCTGCCGTTTATGCGCCGTGATATTA
Organism: uncultured Oscillospiraceae bacterium; assembly: GCA_900549055.1. Lineage (GTDB taxonomy): Bacteria > Bacillota > Clostridia > Oscillospirales > Acutalibacteraceae > UBA737. The sequence goes on along the minus strand of URNB01000118.1, from coordinate 851 downwards.
TATCGCGGGATTTTTCCAAAAAGCTTTTTGTGCATTCCGTTCCGAGCCGCAGCACCGTGTGCCTTGTTCTGCCGTCCGCCGTAACTATCAGCAGCATCACAGATCCCCGACTCACAGGGAAAAGCTCCGCGCTCTTAATCTTCGGGCTGCCGTCGGTTTCAAAGCAAACTACCGCAGGAAGACCTGTAAGGTCGGATAAAAGCTTTCCCGCCGCCTCCGGAATTTTTTCCGGCGCACAGTGAAGACCGTCAAGCGATGAATCAATTTGCCTTTTCATACCGTCCGAAAGCTTTTCGGGGGTCATGAGCGAATTGACATAAAGCTTGAAGCCGCTGCTCGTCGGAATCCTGCCCGCCGAGGTATGCGGCTGAGCCAAAAGCCCCATGTCGCACAGCTCGCTCATCTCATTTCTGAGGGTCGCCGCCGACGGCGCGTTTTTAAGCAGAGCGGTCAACGCTTTTGAGCCTACAGGCTCGCCGGTTTTGATGTAAGCCTTTGTGACCGCCGCCAAAACCGCCTGTTTTCTCGGTGACAGCTCCATTCCGTTTCACCTCTGAAAAACTGCTTTTTTGATTTAGCACTCTATGCACTTGAGTGCTAACGATTATTATTATATCCAAAAAAAAGGAAAAGTCAATACTTTTTTAAAAAATAATTTGACTTTTCCTGACTTTTACATTTTGTTCATATTTTAATTGCCGATTTTTTCTTTGTCATACATATTTTCAGCCCGCAGACAGGCAAGACGAAAGCCTGTAACAATCCCCCGCTTAAAAGCCGCAGGGATGCTACAGGCTTAAATTAATGTCTACTGAATAATTGCATTAGCAAATGCAATTATATAAAATCGA
>URNB01000117.1 GCA_900549055.1 uncultured Oscillospiraceae bacterium | reverse complement strand
CTGAGGTCGGCCAGAACGCCGGACTTCGCGCAGCTGCGCTTGAATCTCTTAAGAGCATTGTCCAGAGACTCGTTTTCCTTGACATGGATTTCAGACATTCTATATCCCTCCCTCCGCAGGCGCCGAAACGCTTTGGAAGTTCAAACTTTCGGCTTTTAACGTAGGCATTATAAGCTTTCCGGCGTTTCTTGTCAAGGGCGAGATTGGGAACAAACCGTGAACTTTGCCAAATCGCCGCCCGGTGCAAAAAACGGATTGCATTTCTCCGCCGCTCATGGTATAATTGGCACATGCACCACTCCGGTGTGCCATCCGAAAGAATCTATCGACCAAAAGGAGGCCTCTATGAAAAAAAATCACCGCCCTTCTTCTCGCGCTTCTGCTTGCGCTCTCGCTCTGCACCATGGGCGCAGCAGCAGCAGATGAGACCGTCACCATTGTGCTCGAACCGGCCGACGATACGCTCCTCACCGCCGAAGGGCTCGCGCTGTTCTTTGTAGACCGCGCAGCCGTTAAGGAAGAGACGGAGACCTCCGTTTCCTGGTACAAAGAGACGACCGCGAACGGCAAGACCGAACGCGAGCTCATCGAAGAGATGCCGCTCGTCATCCGCCCCGGCAAGGGCGGCACGGAGACGCGCATTTTCGTCGCGGACGGCTATAAACCGACACAGGCGCTCATCGACGCCGTGGATAAATACGCGCCCGAAAAGGATCCGGACAGCGAGCACGTTTACCGCTGGCACCGCGTATTCAATCAGGACTGCTCGTGGCGCGGCCTGCGCTACGGCACCTGCCGCGACTACTGCGGCATTGAGTTCGATCTCGCCCGCGGCCCGCACACCTACGAGGACGATACATGCACCGTGTGCGGCCGGAGCAAGCGGGGCGAAGAGCCTGAGCACGTCCACAGTTTTACCCCATGGACCCCGCTGGACGACGGCATGCACCATGGACGCGAGTGTGCCTGCGGTTATTCGGAAATGGGCGAGCACAACATGGAAACGGAAAGGATTCAGTACCCCAACAAAGCTGTCATCATTGAACGCTGCACTATTTGCAGACTTGAATATCGTAGTGAAATGGCGTAAGTATGCTCTTCACATATCCGTCCCCGGTTTTCCGGGGACGGATTTTTTGTGCGTTTACATTCGCGGCGGCGTGTGGTAAAATTATTTATTATGGAAGAGAGGAGGCGCGCGGATGCTCGAAAAGCTGAAAGGTCTCTCGCAGAAATACGCGGAGATCGAATACATGCTCTCGCAGAGCGAAGTCTGGGCGGACGCGCAGAAGGCCGCAGCGCTCAGCCGCGAGAAGGCAGAGCTTGCCCCTCTGATGGAGGCCTATGCGCGCTACGAGACCTTCCGGCAGGAAGCCGAGAGTGCGGAAGAGCTTCTCTCCGACCCCGAAATGAAAGACCTTGCGCGCGAAACGCTCAGCGAAGCGCGCTCCGGCATGGAACGCACGGCGGAGGAGCTGAAGATCCTCCTGCTGCCGAAGGATCCGGACGACGGGAAGAACGTCATCGTAGAGATCCGCGGCGGCGTCGGCGGCGAGGAGAGCGCGCTTTTTGCCGCCGATCTTTTCCGGATGTACGAAATGTACGCCGAGCGGAAGGGCTTCTCGGTGGAGATCGTCAACCGCAGCGAGACCGAGCTCGGCGGCATCCGCGAGATCGATTTCATCGTCGGCGGCACGAACGCCTTTTCGCGTTTCCGGTTTGAAAGCGGCGTGCACCGCGTGCAGCGCGTGCCCGATACCGAAACGCAGGGGCGCATACACACCTCCACCGTTACAGTGGCGGTTTTGCCCGAGGCGGAGGATGTAGAGCTGGAGATAAACCCCGCCGACCTTAAAATTGATACCTTCCGTTCATCAGGTGCGGGCGGTCAGCACATAAACAAGACCTCGTCCGCAATTCGCGTCACCCATATTCCCACAGGCACGGTGGTTGAGTGCCAGGATGAGCGAAGCCAGTATAAAAATAAAGATAAGGCCCTTAAAATTCTGCGCTCACGCCTGCTTGACGCGGCACAGCGCGAGCATGACGAGGCAATAGCCTCCGACCGTAAGTCACAGGTGGGCACGGGCGACCGCAGCGAGCGCATAAGAACCTACAATTATCCGCAGGGCAGGGTGACCGATCACCGAATAGGGCTTACCCTTTATAAGCTTGAGCAGATTTTGAACGGTGATATGGACGAAATAATCGACGCGCTCACAACCTTCTACCGCACCGAGGCTTTGCGGGCTGAAAACGGGGAATGATATGATTACCGAAAGACTGAAAACGGATTCGGAAAATTATGAAAACAGCATAGCGCGCGCAGCGGAGCTTCTGAAAAACGGCGGAACCGTTGCGATTCCCACCGAAACGGTATATGGACTTGCGGCATCCGCCTATGATGAAAACGCGGTCAAAAAGGTTTTTGAGGCTAAGGGAAGACCGCAGGATAACCCGCTTATAGTGCATATTGCGGATATATCTGTGCTTACCGAAATAGCGCGGGATATACCGGAAAGCGCCTATAAATGCGCAGAACTTTTCTGGCCGGGACCGCTTACAATGATATTAAAGCGAACCGATAAAATTCCGCCATGCGTGTCAGCGGGCCTTGACACCGTGGCGGTGAGAATGCCGCTTGATGCTACCGCACGGGATATAATAGCGGCTAGCGTGCCGCTTGCAGCTCCCTCTGCAAATACCTCGGGCAGACCCAGCCCCACAAGCGCCGAGTGTGTTATAGGCGACCTTGACGGCAAAATTGACGCCGTGGTCATGGGAAAGGATTGCGCGGTAGGGGTGGAATCCACCGTTATAACCTTGGTTACAGACCCACCCAAAATTTTAAGACCGGGTGCGGTAACGCCCGAGCAGCTTAAAACCGTAATACCGAATATTAAGCTTGATAAGGCGGTTTTATCAATGCCCGCAGAGGGTGAGAAGGTTGCTTCCCCCGGGATGAAATACAAGCATTACGCCCCTAAAACCGAGACCTATTTGGTTGAGGGCGAGAGTGAGAAATTCGCCGAATTTGTAAATTCCAAGCCGAACGCCGCGGCGGTCTGCTTTTATGAGGACGGGGAAAAAATCACCGTTCCGCGCCTTTTTTACGGCACGGCGGAGGATGAAAAGACCCTTGCCCACAGCGTTTTTGCAGTGCTTAGAAAGGCTGATAGGCTTGGTGTTTCCGAAATTTACGTTCACGCCCCCTCAAAAAGCGGAATAGGGCTTGCGGTGTATAACCGCCTTATTCGCGCGGCGGCTTTTAGGGTGATAAAGCTATGAGCGTAATTATAGGCTTAACAGGGCCCACAGGCGCGGGCAAAAGCACTGCTGCGGCGGCAGCGGAAGGCTTCGGTCTGCAGGTTATTGATTGCGATAAACTGGCAAGAGCCGCAGCAGAAAAGGGGACCGACGGCTTAAAGGCTTTGGTCGCCGCCTTTGGGAAAGAAATACTTTTACCCGACGGCTCGCTTGACCGCAGTGCGTTAGCTGCTGCGGCTTTTGCAAGCCCCCAAAAAACCGAGCTTTTAAATGAAACAATTTTACCGCATATAGTAAAGCTGGTTTTAGCGGAGGCTGACGGTAAAAAAGTCCTGCTTGACGCGCCCACGCTTTTTGAAAGCGGGCTTGATTCGGTATGCACTGCGGTAATTGCGGTATCCGCCGATACGGGAATACGCAGAGAGCGCATTATAAAGCGCGACGGGCTGACCGCCGACGCTGCCGATTTAAGAATAAACGCAGGTAAGACGGATGAATACTATAAACAAAGAGCGGATTATTTTCTTTATAACAATTCGGATGAAAAGGCGTTTTATGAGCGCTTTTCAGATATATTGAAAAACATTATCGGAGGTAATATAAATGGCTGAAAAAACGGCATCGGAGCTTTTAAGGGAGCAGCTTTCCTACAAGCGCAAAAACGGAAGACTTTACAGTGATGAAAGCATTGTAAATGCGGCGGACAGCTACTGTGATGGCTACAAGGCTTTTCTTGATAAGGCAAAAACCGAGCGCGAGGCGGCAAAGGCTGCAATGGAAATGGCAAAGGCGGCGGGCTTTACCGAGTTTGAGCACGGCAAAAAGTACGGCGCGGGCGACAGGGTCTTCTTTAACAACCGCGGCAAAACGGTTGCCTTTGCGGTAATAGGCAAGCAGCCTGTTGAAAACGGCGTTAACATCACCGCGGCGCATATCGACTCGCCCCGCCTTGATTTAAAGCCCAACCCGCTTTATGAGGACGTGGATCTTGCGCTTTTCAAGACCCATTATTACGGCGGAATTAAAAAATACCAGTGGACGGCTGTTCCGCTGGCGCTGCATGGCGTTTTTGTTTTAAAGGACGGAACGGTTAAAGAGGTATCGGTCGGCGAAAGAGAAGACGAGCCGAAATTTGTTATAAACGATCTTTTGCCCCACCTTGCAAGCGAGCAGATAAAGCGCACGCTTAATGAAGGAATAAAGGGCGAGGAATTAAATGTGCTTATAGGCAGCCATCCCTTTAAGGATGACAAGGGCAGCGAGCTTGTAAAGCTGAATATTTTAAAGCTGCTCAATGAAAAATACGGCGTTACCGAAGAGGATTTCCTCTCTGCCGAGCTTGAAATGGTACCTGCGGCGCACGCCTGCGATATAGGCTTTGACCGCTCTATGATAGGCGCTTACGGTCAGGACGACCGTGTTTGCGCATACCCCGCTTTAACCGCTGTTTTAGAGGTTAAAACGCCCGAAAGAACCGCCCTTGCAATTCTTACCGATAAGGAAGAGGTAGGCTCTATGGGCAACACGGGGCTTGAATCGGATTTCCTGCGCTATGTTGTGGGCGACCTTGCAAAAATGCAGGGCGGCGACCCGACCTTGGCACTCAGGCACTCAAAGTGCTTATCCGCCGATGTAAACGCCGCAATGGATCCTACCTTCCAGGACGTTATGGAGCGCAAAAACGCATCCTTCTTAAATTACGGCGTTGTGGTTACAAAGTACACGGGCGCAAGGGGCAAGTCATCAACGTCCGACGCGTCCGCCGAGTATGTAGCCGAGGTTCGCGCGCTGCTTGACCGTGAAAATATAGTTTGGCAGATGGGCGAAATGGGCAAGGTAGATATAGGCGGCGGCGGAACGGTTGCTATGTTCGTTGCAAATATGGGGGTTGATGTTGTAGACCTCGGCGTTCCCGTGCTTTCCATGCACGCGCCTTTTGAAACTACCGCAAAGTTCGATGTATATATGTGCTACCGCGCTATGTACGAGTTTATGAAATAATTTCGGTGTTACACCTGTCCTCGCTTACGCATATAATGGGAATGGTCATGACCTAATATTTACGGGATGTGAAATTATGTGCGATAACAGAGGACTGACAACAGGCTGCTGCCGTATGAGTTGCCCGCATGCCGTGGCGCTCACATTGCTTGTACTCCTATTCTTTGTGGGCGGAGCAATTGCAGGCGCATATGCCGCGGAGCTTATAGTAGCTTCGATCGTTCCGATTGCGATATTCGGAATAGTTCTGCTTATAGCAACCGCGATAGCGCTTTATCTCGGCAGCTGCCGCTGCAGAAGACAGTAGGAATTACTGAAAAAGATGCAGGGCTTAATTTAACGGAGACTTTTTTCGGGAGCTTTCGCGGCGTATAAGCCTTGCAAACAATCCCTCCGTCAGCCGAACGGCTGACACCTCCCTTTACACAAGGGAGGCTTTTTATATTGATTTTTTTTAAAGGATGAGTGAAAAAATGTCCGAACGCACAAT
>URNB01000116.1 GCA_900549055.1 uncultured Oscillospiraceae bacterium | reverse complement strand
TTATGATAAGCGCAGGTATACTTGCACACACGCTTACGCAGAATCACGCTTATATCGGCAAGGGCGTATGGCTTTTTCCGCTGTTTTTGATTATCGGACTTATCTGCATAGTTTTCGGACTTCTTAAAAATAAATTCCCTCAGAAGACTGCCGCGGCAATTGTGGGCGCTTCCTGCGGAATGCTTGTAAACCTTATCGGCGAAACTGCATGGAAGACAGTGACCTATACGCTGGCAGGCTCTGTACCCGGTGCCGCGCTGACAACTGCCGCACTCGGTCAGGCTTCGACTCTTATTAATGCCGGAATCGCCATAGTCGGCGGTGTGGCGCTGTTTACGGTGCTTGAAAAGCCGGTTGAGAAAATTAAAAATAAGTGATTTAAAATTTATATCACCATTTTATGCGGCGGAAACGCCGCATTTTTCGTTTTTCCGCCGACAATTTGTAATTACGAATAAAGTGCTTGAATTATTTCGCGGCGTGTTTTATAATACAAGAAATCATATACCGAACTGGAAGGCTGTTTTAAATGAAAATTAATGTGTCCGATAACTTTTTCACCCGTGCAAAGCCGATTTGGGCAAAGGGACTTGAAAAAGAAAAAAATATAACCCTGGGGCTTTATAAAAATATCCGCTGCGAATCGGGAAGTGCGATTCTTAAAATCGCCGCTTCCGGCTTTTACAGGGTATTTGTGAACGGGAAATTCACTTATTTCGGCCCTGCACGGTGCGCGCACGGATATTACAGAGTCGATGAGATCGAGCTCGATTTGAAAAAGGGCGAAAATAACATTGCGATAGAAACGGTCAATTATTATGTGAACAGCTTTTATTCGCTTATGCAGAGCGGCTTTATTGAAGCGGAGCTCGTATCGGACGGCGCAGCGGCTGCAGTGACCGACGAGGCAGGGGAGAATGCCTTTGAGCTTTATGAGCTTTGCGAGCGCATACGCAGGGTTCAGCGCTACAGCTATCAAAGACCCTTTGCCGAGGCCTACAGGCTGACTGAGAACTTCTGCGGCTGGCGCACAGGAGCAAACGGAGCGAATGTATCGCCGAGGTCGGTCGTCATAACAGACGAAAAATGCCTTTTGCCGAGAAATATTCCGGCGAGCACCTTTACAGAGGTCTCTCCCTGCAGCAGCGTTTGCGGCGGCAGCGCGGTTTTCGGGATAAAACCCGAAAAGTACAGAAAAGACCGTTCGCTTATATACATAAAAAACCCCGCAAGCGGCAATTTAGAGGGATTTTTTGAAAACGAGCTGTGCGAGCATTTAAGCGACGAGGTGCAGGAGATACGCTCGGAGATAACTGATGACCGCCGCACCGAATATTCCGGAAATACTGCTTTAGGTGCGGGTGAATTTGAAATTTTGGAATTTCCCTGCGAAAAAACAGGCTTTATAACGGCGGATATTAAATGCAGCGAGGAAAGCGTACTTTTGTTCCTTTTTGATGAAATTCTTACAGAAAACGGCGATGTCGATCCCTTAAGGCTTGAGTGCTGCAGTGTGATCAAGCTGTATTTGGCACCGGGAGAATATCATTTCATGTCGGCGGAGCCGTACGGCTTAAAATACTTAAAGTCCGTTTGTGTAAGCGGCAGTGCGGTGATAAACGGCATTTGCATAACCGAAACGGTGTGCCCCGTGCCGATTGCATTTGATTATAAAACGGATGATGAGGATATAAATAAAATACTCCGCGCCGCGCACGAGACCTTTATTCAAAACAGCTTTGATCTGTTTACCGACTGCCCGACAAGAGAACGCGCGGGCTGGCTGTGCGACAGCTTCTTTTTAGGCAGAGCCGAAAAATTTTATGCGGGTAAAAATCTTATAGAGAAAAATTTTCTTGAAAATTATCTGCTCTCCGAAAATTACGAGAACATCCCCGACGGCATGATTCCTATGTGCTATCCCGCAGATGTGGACAGCGGCGGCTTCATACCGAACTGGGCGATGTGGTTTATTCTTGAATTAAGGGATTTTTCATATCGGACCGGAGACAGCGACTTCATATTGCTTTTCAGGGATAAGGTATACCGCCTTATCGGGTGGTTTGAGTGCTTTGAAAATGCGGACGGTCTGCTTGAAAGGCTGCCCGGCTGGGTATTCATAGAGTGGTCGAAGGCGAACGATTTTGTTCAGGATATCAATTTCCCCTCAAATATGCTTTACGCCGCAGCCTTAAGCGCGGCGGGCGAGCTTTTCGAGGATGAAAAATTAAAGCAAAAATCGGAAAAGCTGCGCGAAACAATAAGAGAGCGTTCGTTTGACGGCGAATTTTTCAGGGACAACGAGGTCTATAATAAAAACGGTGTACCGTTCGTAACGGAAAACCGCACCGAGACATGCCAGTATTACGCCTTCTTCTCGGGCGTTGCGACAAGGGAGCTTTATCCTGAGCTTTGGGAGAGGCTTACAACCGAATTCGGGCCGCAGAGAGCCGAGAACGGAAATTATCCCGAAATATATCCATCAAATGCGTTTATAGGTAATTTTTTGCGGCTTGAGCTGCTGCGTGAAAACGGATATTATTCACAGCTTTTAAAGGAGATAAAGGGCTATTTTCTTTACATGGCAGAGCTTACCGGGACTCTTTGGGAGCATAAAAACACATTTGCCAGCTGCAATCACGGCTTCGCCTCATATGTTGCGGCGCTTATATACGAAGCCGAAGAAAGGAACGGCACCATGCCGAATTGAATCATCAGGGACAGGATATAACGGAAAACACGGATTTATTCGGTACGGTAAAATATTATTAAAGCCGGATTCTCCGCTTATGCCGGCGCAGAAAGCGATATTCCAAAGCCCGGAATAATCAGTAAACTGCAGAATTGACTTGCGGCAGCGGCAATATTCCATCAAAAATCAGCCTCCCCGTTATTCGGAGAGGCTGATTGTGCAGTGTACAAAATATTATGAAACGGTAATCATCGGTTAGGCAAACGAGAATAATCCGAACCCGTTTTTTGAGCGTGGATTTCTCGCATTGCCGCGTTAAAATACTCGTTAATCCGTTAGGATTAACTGCGTTTTGTGCCTCGCTCTGCAAAAAATCCGCTCCTCAAAAAATCTGCGACCCAAAACGAGCGTGATTTTCGTGTGGATTTTTATGCGGAGGATGCGATAAGGCTTTCACCTTATAAAGACGACAAATGAAAATACGCCGAAAATACGCCGTTTTGGGCGGGTTCGGATTATTCTCGTTTGCCTAATCTTTATTAAAGTCTTCTAAAATAAGTCCTTCATTTTTATCGAGCGCCCAGTTGATATTCCATTCGCTTGTAAATATCAAAATATTGTTGTCCTTGAAGTCCTGAACCCATTTTGTATCCGAGGTGAGGTTCAGGCTTTTCATATCTATATCCTTATTTCTTACCCAGCGGATGTACTGGTAGGGCATATCATTTCTTATAACGTCAACGTTATACTCATTTTTAAGGCGGTATTCGAGCACTTCAAGCTGCAAAACGCCCACAACGCCCACTATTACCCGCTCCATACCCGAGTTCGGCTCGCGGAATATCTGAATGGCGCCCTCCTGCGCTATCTGCTCAACGCCCTTTACAAACTGCTTGCGTTTAAGGCTGTCCTTTTGCTCTATAACGGCGAAATGCTCAGGCGCAAAGGTGGGAATACCCTCAAACCTAACGTGCTTTTTAAGCGAGCATACCGTATCGCCTATTGAGTAAATACCGGGGTCGAAAACGCCGATTATATCGCCCGCATACGCCTCGTTTATTACCTGGCGCTCCTCTGCCATCATCTGCTGCGGCTGAGACAGTCGCACGGGCTTTCCCGCCTGAACGTGGTAGTAATCAGCCCCGCGCTCAAATTTGCCCGAGCATATGCGGAAAAAGGTTATTCTGTCGCGGTGGTTCTTATTCATATTCGCCTGAATTTTAAAGGCGAACGCCGAAAAATTATCGTCAAACGGGTCAACAGGCTCGCCCTCCGACATACGCGGCAGGGGGGATGTGGTCATTTTAAGGAAGTTCTCCAAAAACGGCTCAACCCCGAAATTGGTAAGCGCCGAACCGAAGAAAACAGGGGTCAGCTCGCCGCGGCGCACCTTTTCAAGGTCAAATTCATAGCTTGCGCCGTCAAGCAGCTCAATCTGGTCTACCAGCTCTGCGCGCTGGTACTCGCCTATAAGCTCATCTAATTTTTCGGTATCGGTAATATCGCACTTTACGGCGCTTAATTTATCCTGCCCGCGGTGGAACTCTTTAAAGGTGAGAATTTCGCGCTTGTCGCGGTCAAAAACGCCCTTGAAATCAACGCCGCAGCCGATAGGCCAGTTAACAGGGTAGGTGCCTATTCCGAACTCCTTTTCAAGCTCGTCAAGCAGCTCAAACGGGTCGCGTGCCTCGCGGTCTAACTTATTTATAAACGTAAATATCGGAATATGCCGCATAGCGCAGACCTTAAAGAGCTTGCGCGTTTGCGCCTCAATACCCTTTGCCGCGTCAATTACCATTACGGCGCTGTCAGCCGCCATGAGAGTGCGGTAGGTGTCCTCCGAAAAGTCCTGATGCCCCGGGGTATCAAGAATATTTATGCAAAAGCCCTCGTATTCAAACTGCATTACAGACGAGGTTATGGAAATACCGCGCTGCTTTTCAAGATCCATCCAGTCGGAAACCGCGTGTTTGGCCGTAGCCTTGCCTTTTACCGAGCCTGCGGTCTGAATAGCGCCGCCGTACAGCAAAAATTTTTCGGTCAGTGTGGTTTTACCGGCGTCCGGGTGGGATATTATAGCAAACGTCCGTCTGCGTTCAATTTCGGTTTTAAGGTCGCTCACAAAATTACTCCTCTGTAAAAAAATGCCTGTAAATTATAACATATTACTTTATTGTGTGTCAAGTACGGCGGGACAAACGGTTCGTGTCAAGTTTTTGTAGGAAAATTTTTTTGAGAATGTTAATAGTGTGCGGTTCTGCGCACCCTCCGTTATTTGCTCTCTCTTCTTTTTTGCAAATGCTGATACCTTTCACAAACCGTTGTAAATATGCGGTATTTTGTGAGATTGTTTCAGCTCTGTCAGGATTTTGCATAATCAGACTGCCTGTTAATTGTTCGTATAATCCAAGATTTTCTTCATATGCTTCTTCTGTCTCGTAAAGTTTTTCACTTTCTTTGTATATTTCTCCGATTGGCATACTCTTGTACTGTTTTTCCCTACATTTATTTTACACTAAGTTAGCTATTTTTGATTTTTTCAAACGCCGAGCGTATCTGCTTGTTTTTATAGGCTTTTCTGCTGAATATTTCATAAATCGAGCATGCCTTATCAACAAGACAGACCAAAAGACTTTCCTTGTATGCGGGCGGAGTGAGGGTGAGCGGAAACATATGCTTTTTAATAATATCCCGCTCCATATCGCTCAATTCAAAGTCCTCTTCGGCATTTTTGAGCGCAGCGCTCGGGTGGTACCTGCCGTGCAAGGGTCTGTTTTCATCGGGAATGTGCCAGTCATAAAGAAAATAATCATGCAGCAGCGCCCCGCGCACAAGCTCGTTTTCATGCCCCTTGAGGGCTTTGAAGCGTTTTGCCAGCCTGTAGCAGTAATATGCAACGGCAATGCAGTGCAGAAGGCAGGAGGTATTCCCGTGCTGAATAAAAAAAGCTGTTTTTGAAAGCCGCGAATCCGCTGCGGCGGCGGTTATTATCTTAAGAAAACTTTTGTTGCTCATATTAAGAATTATATCATCCGATATTTGCATTTTCAATAGCCGTTCCGTGAAATTTTTGTTAATGCGTGTAGGTTTACAATAGATGTGTTACAGAGATTAAAAAAGAGTGACGAATGGAGC
>URNB01000115.1 GCA_900549055.1 uncultured Oscillospiraceae bacterium | reverse complement strand
ATTTTATATAATTGCATTTGCTAATGCAATTATTCAGTAGACATTATTTATCAAATATTAAAAAATTTTGAAAGCCGCTGTCTTATAGGGCTTTTTTCGCCGAAAAGCAAAAAAGTAAGGACTATTTGAAGCACAGTCATAATTCCCGCCTGGATGATTCTGCCGGGAAGCAGCGCGATGTATCCCTTGCCGTAAAGCACCGATATCCAAAGTGAATTAAGCAGCACCGAGCCGAAGAGCTGATTTATTATAACGCTCAGCGTCACCCGTAAAAGGGTGGCGTTTTTATGTATGAAAAACGCGGTGCAGGCGGCTGTTAAAACGGCGGTGAGTGTAAATCCGGGGAAATAGGCGCCGCTCGGAAAAAGCAAAGCGCCCAAAATATCGCCGATGCCCGCCACCGCCATCGCCCACGGCGTGCCGAGCATTGCTGCAGCAAACGCCACCGCAATAAACGCAAAGCCGAAGCGCTGATTCCAAACGCTGTAGGACATAAGGCGTTCGAGTACAATCTTAAGCGCTATGAGCAGCGCCGCGGTTACGGTTTGCAGGACATACTGTTTGTTACTTTTTTTCATAAAAAAACCTCCTTATTTACCCGTTTTACCGCTAATAAGGAGAAAAGTATCTTCATATTAGCCGGCAGCGGGATGCGACTGCCGTACCGCGGAAATATCCTTCGTCTGCCGGGCAACTCCCCGTCCCGACAGCACTTGACGCACGACCGTCTACTCTGCAACGGTGTTTTAAACACCGATAATTATTTTACACTTATTAAGTCTGTTTGTCAATAATTACTTGCATATTGCGGAAAAATCAAATATAATGAGGTTATAAAATACACAGGGGAGTGTGTGCTTTGCGACGCCTTTTGGCAAAAGCTGCGGACTTTATCCGCGAATCGGATAAAATTCTGCTAATAATCTGCATTTTCACCAGTCTTTACGGCTGTGCGGCGGTTTTTTCCGCCACCCATTACAGGGCTACATATCGCCCGTTTTTAATCCAATTTATCTGCTTTGCGGCGGGGGTCGTTGCCGCGCTTATAATTTCGGCGGTAGATTACTCAAAAATTCTGCGCTACTGGTATCTTGCGGCGGCACTGGGTGTAATTCCCGTTATGCTTACATTCTTTATAGGCTTTGCGCCCGAGGGTACCGACGATAAGGCATGGCTTGACTTAGGCTTTACCACCTTTCAGCCGGCGGAGCTTTTGAAAATTTGCTTTGTACTGACCTTCAGCGCGCATATAAGCGCCGTAAAGCCCAATATTAACAAGCTTAAATACTTAATACCCGTTTGTTTGCACGGAGCTTTTCCGGTCTTGCTTATACATTTTCAGGGCGATGACGGAACGGCACTTGTTTTTGCGGTCATGGTCGTGTTTATGCTTTGGGCGGCGGGCGTTTCAAAAAAATATTTTTTGGCTATGATTCCCGTAATCCTGATTGCCGCGCCCATTCTTTATTTCTTTATTATGAATGACGACCAGCGCGACAGGCTTACCGCAATCTTCGGCGTTTTGAATTTCGGCGCGAAGCGCGACCCGAACGAGCAATGGCCTACCTATCAGCAGTGGCGCGGCAGAACCGCACTTGCCAACGGCGGCTTTGCGGGTCAGGGCTTTTTAAACGGCGATTTCACGCAGAACGGAATCGTTCCCTACGGCTTTAACGATTTTATTTTCGTAAGCATAGGGGAGGAGCTCGGCTTTTTGGGCTGTATGGCTGTAATTCTGCTGCTCGGCGGAATCTGCTTCAGGTGCCTGCAGGTTGCGCGGCTCTCAAAAAAGGACAGCGGCAAGCTTATTTGCGTGGGAGTTTTCGCAATGATATTTACCCAGGCGGTAATAAATATAGGTATGTGCACGTCCGTACTGCCCGTTATAGGTATAACTCTGCCGTTTTTCAGCGCGGGCGGAACCTCGCTTTTATGCTTGTATCTCGGTATAGGTTTGGTGCTTAATGTTTATCTGCACCGCAATTCGAGAACCATATATCTGCACGATAATATGAAATGATTTCCAAGTATAGCAATATTTGTCTATAAAATACAATATATTTTACTTGATAAAATCTCGGGGAATTTGTAAAATTAGAATATAAAATAAAGAGGGGCGATTATATGATTCGCGTAACCGTTTATAATGAATTTTTACATGAAAAAACCGATGACGATGTCAAGGCAATATATCCCGAGGGAATACATAATGCCCTTAAAGAGCACCTGACAGATGATGAGATTACGGTAAAAACCGTAACGCTTGATAATGTCGAGGACATTACCGATGAATTGCTCGGCAATACCGATGTTCTTCTTTGGTGGGGGCATATTGCACACGATAAGGTGCCGGACGAGGTGGCAAAGCGTGTGCAAAACGCAGTGCTTTCGGGTATGGGTGCCGTATTCCTTCATTCTGCACACCATTCAAAGCCGTTCAAGCTGCTTATGGGCACACCCTGCTCGCTCGGCTGGCGTGAAAACGGCGACCGTGAGTATGTTTGGGTTTGTGACCCCTCTCACCCGATAGCCGAGGGTATTGACCGTTACATAAAATTAGAGCACGAGGAAACCTATGCCGAGCCTTTCAGCATACCCGAGCCCGACAAGCTTATATTTATAGGAAACTATGAGGGCGGCGAGGTATTGCGCGCGGGCTGCTGCTACAGGCGCGGTTACGGAAAGATATTTTATTTCCAGCCGGGGCATGAAACCTTCCCGACTTACCACAATCCGCAGATAATCCGCGTTATTAAGAATGCGATTCATTGGGCTTACAACGATTACCGCAAGGAAATTGATTGCCCCAATATTAAAAAAATCGAGGAATGATACCCCATATGAAAAAGAATTTTGCAGTTATAGGCTACGGCGGTCAGGGCGGCTGGCACACAAGGCAGATACTTGCAAGTGACGTTGCCGCGCTTACCGGCATTTATGATATTGACCCGAAAAAAGCCGAGCTTGCCGAGAAAAACGGAATACACGCTTACGCTTCATATGATGAGGTTTTGGCGGATGCGGCTGTTGACGCTGTCGTAATAGCCGTACCGAACGATTGCCACAAGGAGCTTGTTATAAAAGCGCTTGAAAAGGGGAAAAACGTTATTTGCGAAAAGCCGGTTGAAATGTCGGTTGCGGCGCTTGATGAAATGATTGCCGCTGCCGATAAATCGGGTAAATTCTTCACCGTTCACCAGAACAGACGGTGGGACGTTGACTTTCTTGCAATGAAGCAAATTGTAAATTCGGGCGAGATAGGCGAGCTTATAAACATTGAATCGAGAATACACGGCTCGCGCGGAATACCGAGCGACTGGCGCTGCCACAAGCCCTACGGCGGCGGTATGATACTCGATTGGGGCGTGCACCTTATCGACCAGATTTTGCAGATTATAAAGGAAAAAATCGTAAGCGTATACTGCACGGTTACCAATATCACGACCGACGAGGTTGACGACGGCTTTAAGCTTACCCTTTATTTTGAAAGCGGAAAGACCGCCTATATTGAGGTAGGTACATATAACTTTATTGCAATGCCGCGCTTTTATCTGCAGTGCAAAAACGGCAGCGCAATCATTGAGGACTGGCAGAAAAAGGCACAGGTAGCGCGCATGAAGGCATGGAACGAAAAAGAAGTCCTGCCCGTGCAGACCGCCGCGGGAATTACCAAAACCATGGCGCCGCGCGATGAGATAACCCTTGATATGTACGAGGTTGACCGTCCGGTAAGCGATGTACATGATTTCTACCGCAATTTCTGCGCCGTGCTTGATAAAAAAGCAGAGCCTGCCATTAAGCACTGCGAGGTTCGCCGCGTTATGCAGGTTATGGAAGCAGCGTTTGAGTCGTCCGATAAAAAGCAGCGTATTGAGGTTAATATTTAATGCTTAACCTTTCTGTAATAGGCACGAGCGGGATTACCGAAAAGTTTTTATCCGCCGCGCGTAAAACAGGACGCTATAAATTCAGGACCGTTTATTCGCGTACCGCCGAAAAGGGCAGAGCGTTTGCCGAAAAGCAGGGCTTTGAGGGCTTTTGCACCGATATAAACGCTTTGGCGAAGGACAGCGCGACTAATGCTGTGTATATAGCCTCGCCGAACTCCTGCCACTTTGCGCAAAGCAAGCTTTTTTTGCAAAACGGAAAGCACGTTTTCTGCGAAAAGCCTATTGTGACAAAGGCGGCGGAATATGATGAGCTTTTGTCCCTTGCCGATAAAAGCGGGCTTATTTACGCCGAGGCGATTATGAACCGCCACTTTAAGGGGCGGGATATGTTGCTTGAGGGGCTTTCGCAAATCGGAAATATTTCGGTTGCGAGAATAAATTTTTGCCAGCGTTCAAGCAGATATGACGCTTTTATGGCGGGCGAACATATGAATATTTTCGATATGTCGCTCTGCGCGGGAACGCTTATGGATTTAGGCGTTTACTGTGTGTATGCGGCGGTTGATATGTTCGGTATGCCGAAAAATATTAAAGCCTGCGCCTCGTTTTTTGAAAACGGCGCGGATAAATCGGGCTCCGCATTTTTTGAATATGACGGGTTTACCGCAGTGCTGACTTACAGCAAGGCGGGGCAATCCGCCGTAAAATCCGAAATAGTGGGGGACAGCGGCGTTTTAAAAATCGGCTCTGTTTCGCAATACGGCGATATTTCGCTTGTAAAGGGCGGCGCCGAAACAATTCTTTCGGAAATGCCTGCCCGTGATGAAATAATGGGCGATGAAGCAATTAAATTTGCCGATTATATTGAAAACGGAAAAGAATTTTATAACGATTACCGCACGGTATCGGCTCTTACGCACAATGTCCATACCTGTATGGACTTAATAAAGCAAAGCGCGAACATTAAATATCCGGAAAGGAAGATAAATCTATGAAATTAGGCATTGTAAGCGCAATTTACGACGGCTTTACCTTTGAAGAAGCCGTTGAAAACGCCGTAAAGAACGGCTGTGAATGTATGGAAGTTGCCTGCTGGCCGCAGGGCAAGGCAGAAAGGCGTTATGCTGGGGTAAGCCACATTGATGTGGATAATATGTCCCCCGAGTATATCGCCTATATAAAGGATTTCTGCGCGAAAAAGGGCATTGAAATTTCCTCTCTCGCATTTTACCCGAACACTATGGACGGCGACCTGCAAAAACGCGAGGCAAACATTGCTCACCTTAAAAAGGTAATAAATATGAGCGCGCTTTTGGGCGTTAATATGGTTACTACCTTTATAGGCAGGGATCAGACAAAGACGGTGGAAGAAAACCTTGAATTATTTAAGGAAATTTGGCCGCCGATAATAAAGCTTGCCGAGGAAAAGGGCGTTAAGGTTGCAATTGAAAACTGCCCCATGCTTTTCGGCGCGGATCAGTGGCCGGGCGGGCAGAACCTGTTTACTACCCCGAGGCTTTGGCGCAAAATGTTTGAACTGCTGCCCAGCGATAATTTCGGCATAAACTATGACCCGAGCCACTTTATTTGGCAGCAGATCGACTACATAAAGCCGCTTTATGAGTTCAGGGATAAAATATTCCATGTTCATTTTAAGGATATCAAGCTGTTTAAGGATAAGCTTGACGACGTGGGCATAATGGGGTATCCGCTTGATTTCATGAGCCCGAAGCTGCCGGGACTCGGCGATGTTGATTGGGGCAAATATGTTTCAGCCCTTACCGATATAGGCTATGACGGCTATGCCTGCATTGAGGTTGAGGATAAAGCCTTTGAAGGCTCAAAGCAGCGCGTTATGGATTCCGTTGCGTTAAGCTGCCGCTATATGCGTCAGTTTGTAATATAATGTCTACTGAATAATTGCATTAGCAAATGCAATTATATAAAATCGAG
>URNB01000114.1 GCA_900549055.1 uncultured Oscillospiraceae bacterium | reverse complement strand
TGAAAAAACGCTGAATAAGCGTTTTTTCGCTTACAAGGTGTTTTTCCGCCGCACAGGCATGGGAAAAACGAAAAAATGCGGCGTTACCGCCGCAAATACAAATTTAAGGGTTTATCAACAGACTGGAGCGCACCGAAAAACTCGGTACACTCGGTAGATGTTTGAAATATTATTTATTAAGCTTATCGGGATGTCGGGCTGCTACAACCGCAAAAGCGTCGTTCGCAATATCCGCCGCAAGTGTTATATCCTCATCGGTAACGGCGGCGTTCATAAAGTGGTTATGGTGCGAGGCTAAGAAAAGCCCGCGCGATACGCACTCGGCTATCCACTCCTGGTGGAGCATAAGGCTGTTATCGTTGGCAATTCTAAGGTAGAAGAGCGCCGGCTCACCCGATACTACAAGGTCAAAGCCATTTTCCTCTGCCGCCTTTTTAAAGGCGGAAGTAAGTTTTAGTCCCTTTTCTCTGAAAAGGGTCGGCGTATCAAGGCGTTTCATTTTGTTTATGCAGGCAATTGACGCGGCGAACGGCACGGCGCTCATCCAGTAAGAGCCTGTAAACGAAAGCGAAGAGGCGGCGGTCTTCAAAAATTCTCTGCCGCAGGCGGCTGACATATTGTATCCGTTTGCAAGCGCCTTGCAGAAGCAGATTATATCCGCTTTTATTCCGTAATAGTGGTCGCTGCCCTTAATATCGAGCCTGAAGCCCGTGCGCACGTCATCGAAAATAAGCACTATTCCGTGCTCATCGCAAAACTTTCTTACCGCCTGCCACTTTTCGTTTGTGGAGCAAACGTTATCGTAAAAATTGCCGTGGTCATACGGCTGGGCTATAAGCGCGGCTATATCACCCTTTGTTTCCTCCCATGCCTTTTCAAGCGCAGCCATATCAAACCAGGGCACGATAATGTTGTTTGCCACATCCTCGGGCAGTATGCCGGGGTAATCGGCCTTCATAGCCCACGGGTCGTTGCCGTGGTAGTAGCCCTTGAAAAACACTACCTTTTTTCTGCGGGTGTGGGCGCGCGCACACATTACAGAGAATGTGGTGGCGTCTGTTCCGTTCTTCATAAAATAAGCCCAGTCGGCGCTTTCCACCGTATCAACCAGTAATTCCGCGCACTCCACCATTTTATAAGAAGGCGCGGTGGTGCAATTGCCGCTTTTCAGCTGCTCCAAAGCCGCCGCGTCAACCTCGGGGTCATTATAACCCAGCACATTAGGTCCGTAGGCGCACATAAAGTCAATGTAGCGGTTGCCGTCCATATCCCAAAAGTAAGTACCCTCTGCTTTTGAGCTTATAAGCGGCCATTTTTCAAGCGGCAAAAAGAGCCCCTCGGAGGGCCCTAAATGCCCATATATTCCCGACGGTATAACATTAAGCGCGCGTTCAAACCATTCGCGGCTTTTGGTGTGTGAATATTCAGGATATTTGCTCATATGTATAACTCCCTTATTCTAAGTAAAGTGAAACGCGGTCAAGTATGCGGTTTATGTTATCCACCATTGAAAGCACTCCCGCCAAGCGTATGTTGCCCTTGCACATTTCGTTTATTGTGGAAACCGTGCCCGAAAAAAGCCCGTTTGCAAGGTCAATGCTTGCAAATTCCATTACGGCGCGCGGGTTATCGCAAGGCTTTTTAACCGTTGTGAAATGATGATCCTTTACGCTTATGGTAACGGCGGCTTTGTCCTTTATCCCTAACTGCACATCACCGTCGGGCGTGTTTGCGGCGGATATTTTCGCAATGCTCTCATTATTTGCAAGGGCGGATATTGCCCCTGCTACTACATACATTGTAAGCATGGTGTTTTCTTCAAAAAACGCGCGGTCCGCCATGGCTTCTTTGCTCGGGCGCAAAATTTCGGTAAGCCTGTTTGTAAGGGCGGTAAAAGGTCCCGTTAAAAATTTAAGCAGGGTCACTACGCCCTTTACGGGCACGCCGGGCTTTGAGTCGTTTATAAGCGCATTGAATTTTTCGGGTGATGAAAAATTCATTTTGCAGCTGCACCCTGCGCTCCCCTCGGTTATTTTGCAGCCGTTTTTATCAAAATGAAAGGTGCAGCACGGCCCCTCCTTCACATCAAAACAAAGGGATACGGGCTTATTTATGCCCTCAACAATTTCTTTTGCCTTGCTGTCAAGCACGCAAAGATTTTCAAGCGCGCCCAAAACGCCGTACATATTGGCATATGCCAACGCCTTTTGTTCAAGCATTTTTTATTCCTCCTGATTCTGTTCATCGAGCGATAAACCAAAGCTCGGTATGAACTCCTTTAAAAATATATCAGCCTCGGGGCATTTAAGGTCAACTATTGCCGCTCTGAGCGTTTTTTCGGCTACCGCAAATTCACGGTTGCCCATATTAAGCTCCTCTATGCACTTTATCAGCGCCGAAAGCTTGTCCGCCGCTTTCACAAGGCGGGCGGTGTTTTTATCGGGCGAATATAGCGCGGCAAAGTCTTCCTTAAAATCCTCGGGCAGCATATCGGTAAGCCTTTTTTCGGCTGCTTTTTCAATATCCTTATACACATCTTTTATTTCGCTGTTGTAATATTTAACGGGGGTAGGCATATCGCCGGTTATAATTTCGGGCGTATCGTGGTACATAGCGGCGACCGCCGCGAAATTCGCGTTGTAGCTTTTGCCGAGCCTCTTATTGCCTATAAGCGCCAGCGCATGGGCTATCTGTGCGGTCTCAAGCGAGTGCTCGCTTAAATTTTCGCGCCTTGTGTTGCGCATAAGCCCCCAACGGTATATATTTTTCATTCGGGACATCATGGCGTAAAAATGATTTTGCAAAATTTTCACTTCCTTTATTGAATATTATATCATTAACTGTTATAATATCAATAAGATATTTTAAAAAAGGATGTATCAAATGAATTTTTCTTATTCAAAGCAGACTCTTTTGCGCCCGCAAAAGGAAAAATATCTTTCTACGTTTTTTATAGCGCTCACCGTGGCGGCGGCGCTTTTTGTACCCTATATGATTATGGGCGAGGGATATTTCACCTTTTACGGCGATTTTAACGTGCAGCAGATTCCGTTTTACATGCAGTGCCACAAGGCGGTGAAATCGGGCAATATTTTCTGGAGCTGGACTACCGACCTCGGCGCCAATTTCATAGGCTCATACAGCTTTTACCTGCTCGGCAGCCCGTTTTTCTGGCTCACTATTCCTTTTCCCAACTGGATGGTGCCGTACCTTATGGGGCCTCTGCTTATACTTAAGTTTGCCTGTGCCGCGTTCACATCCTATTTCTACATCCGCCGTTTCACAAGAACCCCGCAGGCAGCGAGGCTCGGCGCTTTGCTTTATGCCTTTTCGGGCTTTTCAATTTACAATATCTTTTTTAACCACTTTCATGAGGCGATTATCGCTTTTCCCATTTTGCTTTTGGCACTTGAGCAGCTGATAACCGAAAACCGCCGTATCGTTTTCGCCTTAAGCGTTGCGCTTTGCGCCGTTACAAATTACTTTTTCTTCTTCGGAATGGTTGTTTTCACGGTAATTTATTTCTTCGTGCGGCTTTTCTCGGGCGATATAAAGGTAAAATTTTCCCGCTTTATTTTGCTTATCTTTGAGGCGGTTCTCGGCGTTTGCCTTTCCGCTTTCCTGTTACTGCCGAGTATTCTTGCAATAATAGATAACACCCGCGTTTCAAGTATTCTCCTCGGATGGAACGCCATTATGTACGGTAAGGAGCAGATATACGGCAATATAATAGAGTGTTTCTTCTTCCCGCCCGATATTCCCGCGCGTCCCGTGTTCTTCCCCGGCGCTAACGTAAAGTGGTCTTCCCTCGGGGGCTGGCTGCCGCTTTTCAGTATGACAGGCGTTTTCGTCTGGTTTTCGCAAAGAAAAAATCACTGGCTTAAAAGGGTTATAGGCATTTGCATTTTTATGGCTATGGTGCCGTTTCTCAACAGCGCGTTTTACGCCTTTAACACCTCGTATTACGCGCGGTGGTTTTATATGCCCATACTTATGATGTGCCTCGCAACCGTGTCCTTGACAGAGGATGATTCGGTCAACTGGCGTTCGGGCTACAAGTGGGTTTTGGGTATCACACTCGCAATTTCGCTTGTTATCGGCTTTTTCCCGCAGGAGGATTCCGAGCACAAGGGCAAGTATATTTTCGGGCTTTACTCGCAGAGTGAGGACGGCATGTACATTTTCCGCTTTTGGATAACCTGCGCCGTTGCTGTTTTGAGCCTTATAATACTGGGTATGCTGCTTAAGGTGCTTAAAACCGACCGCCGGGTGTTTTACAGGGGCGCCACCGCCTGCGTTTGCATTATAGCCATAGTTTACGGCAATATATTTATCGCCTGCGGGCGCTCGCATTCCTATGAAATTAAAGAGGTTATGATTGATAAGCTGATTGAGGGCAAGGTAGACCTTGAAAAGAGCGATGATTACCGCATAGACGTATATGACGGAGTGGACAATACCTCGATGTATTTAGGCTACCCCGGCATTAATGCGTTCCATTCGGTAGTGCCCGCCTCAATTTTTGAGTTTTACGATTATATAGGCGTTGAGCGCAGCGTGGGCAGCCGCCCCGATACCGACCAGACCGCTATACGCCCCCTGCTTTCTGTAAAATACCTTTTAAACCGTAAGGACAGCGACTCAAAGAGCTTTCTTGATGAAAACGACGAGCCTAAAATGCCGAATTACGAATACCTTAAGACCGACGGCGGCTATTACGTTTACGAAAACAAGAATTATATTCCGTTCGGATTTTCGTACAATTACTATATGAGCTATGCGTTCTGTGATGAATATTCAAAATCAAGCCGTGCGGCGATGATGCTCAAAGCCATACTTTTAACCGATGAGCAAATAGAAAAGTATAAGGATATTCTCAATAATATAGAAAATCTTGAAATGCCTCCGTTCGGCGGCGACGAGACCGGCACTACCCTGTCTCAAACCGACAGCGCCATGGAGTACGACTGCGCGCAGCTGCGCGAGACTGCGGCATACAGCTTTAAACGCAACAACACAGGTTTCACGGCGGACGTAACAAGGGATAAAGAAAATCTCGTTTTCTTCTCTGTACCTTATGATAAGGGCTGGAGCGCCACCGTAAACGGCGAGCCTGCCGAAATCGAAAAGGTAAACGCAGGATTCATGGCGGTAAAGGTGGGTGCGGGCAGCAGCCGTATCCGCTTTGAGTATAAGACACCGGGGCTTGTTTCGGGGCTTGAAATAACCGGCGCCGCAGCAATACTTCTGCTGATATACCTGCTCTTCTTCAAGCTTTATTCCAAAAAGCACCCTGCCGATAACACCTACCCTGAGGGCGACCGTCTCATTGAAAAATGGCGTATTCAGGACAGAGAGGAAGCAGAGAAAATACTCGCCTCCACCTTCCCTGAGGATATAAAGCCGAGCATACTTGATGACGACGGAATTGAGGATATCGATATTCCGCACGCGGATGTGGGGTTCAACGGCGGCTTCACGATAGATACCGAGCTCTTCGAAAACAACGACGACGATAAGGAGGAATAATCAATGCCGAGTTCACGCAAGGCACTTAAGCTGTGCCTGATACTGACCGATATATTTATAGGTCTTCTCATAATCATAACCGTGTTTCTGCCGTACGGGATTTCATGGTATGTCGAAACCATGCACCGCTCGCAGTCTCTGCCTGCCACCGTAATGGTGACCTGCTACCCCTGCGCGCCCTTTGTGGGTATTGCGCTTTTCATGCTCCGCCGAATTCTGAAACGTGCTTCTAACGGTGCTTTCTTTACCGATATCGGCTTAAATGACATCAGGGTAATTTCCGTTTGCTGCGCCGTTATAGCGGTCATAACACTTATCGCGGGCAGATATTACCTTCCGTTTTATATCGTCGGCGGCACATTTGCCTTTTTGGCGCTGCTTTCCTTTTCGGCATATACGGTTTTATCCGCGGCAAAGCAGAGCAGCGAATCAGATATGTAGGTTTGTCAATGATGTGTTACAAAAATCAGAAAACTTCGCCGTTAGATAA
>URNB01000113.1 GCA_900549055.1 uncultured Oscillospiraceae bacterium | reverse complement strand
GACTGCCACTACACCTCGGGTAACTATTACACCCGCCGCCGTATGGCTCTGCTTTTCTCAATGCTTGACTTTTTAGGCATTGAAAAGGAGCGCACCCGCGTTGAGTGGGTCTCCGCGGCAGAGGGCGCAAAGTTTGCCGCCACAATGAACGATTTTGCAAAAACAGTTGCGGCGCTGGGTGAAAACAAGAGATTGGAGGATTTAAGATGCAAGAAATAAAACGCGAAGTTTTAGTAAATAAAGCCTCCGAATTACTTAAAAACGGCACGGTTGACCGTGTTTTCGGCTGGAAAAAGGGCGAGTTTGATTACGATATTACCCCCGCACTTTTCACTACTGCCGAGGATATTGAAAAAGAGTTTGTATGGGGCGATTTTTGCGGCGCTAACTTTTCAAAGTACCTTGTAAAGGAAACGGGAAAGAGCGAAAACAAGGTTCTTGTTTTCTTAAAGCCCTGCGATACATACAGCTTTAACCAGCTTTTAACCGAGCATCGCTTTGACCGTGAAAAGGTTTACGCCGTGGGCGTGCCGTGTAACGGTATGCTTGATACGGGCAAAATAAAAAGCAGTGCCGAGGGTATTGCCAAGATAACCGATAACGGCGATAATGTAACGATAGAAACCCTGTTTGACGGTGAAATAACGCTTGACAGAGACAAGCTATTGCCTGACAGATGCTTAAACTGCAAATCCAAAAAGCACGTGGCTTACGATGAGCTTTTGGGCGAGGACGGGACTGTTTTAGACTCCCACCGCTTTGATGAGGTTGAAATACTTGAAAAAATGACACCCGATGAGCGTTTCGCTTTCTGGCAGAACGAATTATCCCGCTGTATACGCTGCAACGCCTGCCGCGATGTTTGCCCCGCCTGCACCTGCGAAAAGTGTGTGTTTGATAACCCCAATTCGGGCGTTGAAAACAAGGCGGCTTCAAACGAGTTTGAAGAAAAAATGTTCCACATTATCCGCGCTTTCCATGTTGTGGGAAGATGCACCGATTGCGGAGAGTGCTCAAGAGTATGTCCGCAGCACATTCCGCTGCACCTGCTCAACCGCAAGTTTATAAAGGATATTGACAGCTTTTACGGCGAATATCAGGCGGGCGCAGAGGTAGGTTCGCGCGCTCCGATAGTAAACTACACCACAGAGGATATTGAGCCGGGCGACGCTGTAAGGAGGAATGAAAATGCGTAAAATATCACTTGAAAAAATAGATTCGCTTTTCTCCGCCATAGCAGAAAACAATGTGCTTTATATGCCGGTTGATACCAAAACAGGCGCAAAATATGAAAAATGGGAAGACGGCAAAAAGCTGTCCGATTCGCTTAACACCGTAAGGAGCGCAAAGGATTTCTTCTTCCCCCAAACCGAAAATCTTATGGATTTTAAGGTGGAAGGCAAGAAAATTGAGGTTATAGACACCCGCAGCGAAACCGAGGATTTTGTGGTTTTCGGCGTTCGCGCCTGCGATGTTAAAAGCTTTGAGGTGCTTGACAAGGTCTTTTTGGCAGAACCTCAAGACAGTTATTACAAAAACCGCCGCGAACACGGCGTTATAATGTCCCTTGCCTGCACAAAGCCGAATGAAACCTGCTTTTGTACCACCTTCGGTATAGACGCGGCAGAGCCTGCGGGCGATGTGGTATGCTATAAAACCGAAGACGCGCTTTATATGGACGCTAAGACCGAAAAGGGCGAAAAGCTTTTAACCGCGCTTGAAGGCATTACCGAGGAAGCCGATAACACGGCAGTTACCGAGCAGCAAAAGGTAACGCGCGAGCGTATGGTAAAGCTGCCGTTAGCAAGCCTTAAAGCGGATGCCTTCGGTGACGGCAAAACAAAGGAATTTTTCGACCGCCCCGAGTGGAAAGAGCTTTCCGAAAGCTGCCTCGGCTGCGGCACATGCACCTTTGTGTGCCCCACCTGCCAGTGCTACGATATTAAGGACTTCAACACCGGTCACGGCGTTAAGCGTTTCCGCTGCTGGGATTCCTGCATGTATTCCGAATTCACCAAAATGTCCGCAGGTCAGCCGCGACTGACTCAATTAGAGCGTTTCCGCCAGAGGTTTATGCACAAGCTTGTGTATTTCCCGACGAATAACGACGGTATGTTCTCATGCGTAGGCTGCGGCAGATGTCTTGCAAAATGCCCGATACAAATGAACATTGTAAAGGTAATGAAAAAACTGGGAGGTAACACAAATGGCTGATATTAAAGAACCACTTATTCCGAAGATCGGCGTTGTTACCGATATCAGGATAGACACTCCCGATGTTAAGACCTTCCGCGTTGTAACGCCCGACGGCAAAAAGGCTTTCGACCATATGCCGGGGCAGTGCGCAATGCTTTCCATTCCCGGTGTGGGCGAGGCTATGTTTTCAATCACATCTTCCCCCACAAACACCGAGTTTATGGAGTTCTCAATAAAAAAATGCGGCTGCGTTACAGAGTGGCTGCACTCTATGGAAGTGGGTCAGGAAATAACTATCCGCGGGCCTTACGGCAGACCCTTCCCCGTTGATACCGAATTTGCGGGTCACGACCTGCTTTTCGTTGCCGGCGGCATAGGTCTCGCGCCCTTGCGCTCGGTTATTAACTACTGCCGCCACTACCGCGACCGCTACGGCAAGATTGATATTGTTTACGGCTCGCGCAGTAAGCAAGACCTTGTTGACTACAAGGAAATAATCGAAGAATGGGCAAATGATACGGGTGTAAACGTTCATCTTACAATTGACCGCGAGCAGCCCGAGTGGGACGGTCACGTTGGCTTTGTTCCGAATTATGTTAAGGAACTGGGCTTTACAACCGATAAAATAGCCGTGCTTTGCGGACCGCCTATAATGATTAAATTCACCCTTGCCGGGCTTCAGGAATTAGGCTTTGATAAGACCCAGGTTTACACCACAATGGAGCTTAGAATGAAGTGCGGCATAGGCAAATGCGGCAGATGTAACATAGGCGCAAAATACGTCTGCAAGGACGGCCCTGTTTTCCGCTTTGACGAAATAGACGAGCTGCCCGACGAGTACTGATAAGGAATAAGGAGGAAAACAAATGGATACTATGGTTGATGTTTACCTGTTCGGCAAGAAATACAGCGTGCCGGATAACCTTACAATAATGCGCGCAATGGAATACGCGGGCTATCAGCTTGTACGCGGCTGCGGCTGCCGTAACGGCTTTTGCGGCGCCTGTGCCACCATTTACCGCATAAAGGGCGACCGCGAGCTTAAAACCTGCCTTGCCTGCCAGACCAAGGTTGAGAACAATATGTATGTTGCAACACTGCCTTTCTTCCCACTGGTAAAACAGGTTTACGATATTGAAAAAATTAAACCCACCGAGCAGATTATGATGCAGCTTTACCCCGAAATTTACGCCTGCGTAGGCTGCAATGCCTGCACAAAAAGCTGCACGCAGTCGCTTAATGTTATGCAGTACATAGCCTATGCACAGCGCGGCGAGTTTGATAAGTGCGCAGAGGAATCGTTTGACTGCGTTATGTGCGGCGTGTGCTCATCCCGCTGCCCCGCAGGTATTTCCCACCCGCAGGTTGCAATGCTTGCACGCAGACTTAACGGCAAGTATATAGAGCCGAAGTCAGAGCACCTTGAAAAACGCGTTGAGGAAATTAAAGAGGGCGCGTTTACCGAAATTATAGAGTCGCTTATGGGCAAGCCTGTTGAAGAGCTTAAAGAGCTTTACAATAACCGCGAAATTGAGAAATAAGGAGGCGCGCAGATTATGTATTCAAAAGAATTTGAAAAGTCTTTAAAAGCAGTTGAGGCTGCACGAGAAGATAACATTGCATTAGAGCCGCGCCGTATGACCGCGGACGAAAAGGACGCCCTTTTGGCGGCTTACCACCCCGATTATAAAAAGAGCGAATTTTCCACCCTTAAAATAGGGCCTAACAAGGGCGAGCAGGTGCCGCACGAGTTGTGCGAAATGCTTGAGGCGCACAGCCGCATCAAGGCGGACGACGTTGATTTAAACGACGTTACATATGATGTTGACGTGCTTATAATCGGCGGCGGCGGCGCGGGTGCTTCAGCCGCAATCGAAGCGGACAATGCCGGCGCTAAGACTATGATAGTTACCAAGCTGCGCATAGGCGACGCCAACACAATGATGGCGGAGGGCGGTATTCAGGCGGCTGATAAGCCGAACGATTCGCCGGCTATACACTTTGTAGACGCATTCGGCGGCGGTCATTTCGCAGCAAAGCGCGAACTGCTTTCAAAGCTTGTGTGCGACGCACCCGAGGCTATTAAGTGGCTTAATGAATTAGGCGTTGAGTTTGATAAAACGCCCGACGGCACCATGGTTACCACCCACGGCGGCGGCACCTCGAGAAAGCGTATGCACGCAGCAAAAGACTACTCCGGCGCTGAAATTATGCGCACCTTGCGCGATGAGGTTTTAAACCGCGGTATTCCCGTTGTGGACTTCACCTCGGCTATTGAGCTTATTCTTGATGAAAACGGCAACGCCGCAGGTGCGGTGCTTATGAATATGGAAACAAAGGAGCTTATGGTGGCGCGCGCAAAAACCGTTATTATTGCAACCGGCGGCGCGGGACGCATGCACTATCAGGGCTTCCCGACCTCTAACCACTACGGCGCTACGGCGGACGGATTGGTGCTGGCTTACCGTGTAGGCTCCAAGCTTTTGTATGCCGATACATTGCAGTACCACCCCACGGGCGCGGCTTTCCCGCAGCAGATATTCGGTGCGCTTGTTACCGAAAAGGTGCGTTCGTTAGGCGCTAAGCTTGTAAACCGCGACGGCAAGGTATTTATGCATCCGCTTGAAACGCGCGATGTTGCGGCGGCTTCTATTATAAGAGAATGCTCCGACCGCGACGAGGGCGTGGACACAGGCAGCGGCAAGGCTGTTTGGCTTGATACCCCGATGATTGAAAAAATCGGCGGCGAGGGCACTATTGAAAAGAGAATACCCGCTATGATGCGTATGTTCGCAAGCTACGGTATTGATATCCGCAAGGAGCCGATACTTGTGTACCCGACCCTTCACTACCAGAACGGCGGTATTGACATTAACGTTACAGGTATGAGCACCTGCGTTGAAAATCTGTATGTTGCGGGCGAGGCTGTAGGCGGAATACACGGCAGAAACCGCCTTATGGGCAACTCTCTGCTTGATATAATCGTATTCGGCAGAACTGCGGGCAAAAACGCGGCAGAAAAGTCAAAGGGCGTCAAGGTGGGCAAGCTGACCCTTGATCACATTAACAAATTTGACGCCGAGCGTGAGGCGGCAGGCATTAAGACCGACGCCGTATCGCCGAAGCTGCTCCCCGATTACAGAAGACAAAAATAATATAAAAACACAATATCCGAACCCCGAAAGGGGCTCGGATTATTAAGGGGTTTAAAGATGATTGTTGATTTACTTGAAGCACTGACAATATTCTGTTTCGGTCTTTCGTGGCCGATTTCCATCCGCAAATCGTGGATTTCGCGCACCGCGAAGGGCAAAAGCCTGTTTTTTGAAATTTTTCTGCTTATAGGCTATGCCTGCGGAATAACAAAAAAAATAATAGAGGCGGCGGGCTTTTTCGGAATTGCACCGAAATCAGGCTTTATATTTGTCCTCAGCTTTTTCTTCTATGTGCTTAACTTTATTGAGATTTCAATAGATGTGGCGCTTTATTTCAGGAACAAAAAGCTGGATGAAATTGCCGACAGAGCTGCTGCGGAACGATAAAACACCGCATGATAATGCGCGCTCTTTGATACACACACGGGGTGCGCATTATCCGAAAAGCAGCGGCTTATTATAAAGCGGCTTTCGCGGCTGCCGATGAAATTTCAAAAAATCGAAATTTGTACTTGACATTGCGCGAACTTTGTCGTATAATAATCTAGTCACTGATATAGCTTCATGCTGCTATGGCTCAGATGGTAGAGCGCGTCCTTGGTAAGGACGAGGTCACCGGTTCAATTCCGGTTAGCAGCTCCAGACCTGTGCGACTATAAAGCACAAAAGCCTAAAGCCCTTGAGAAATCAAGGTCACTGAAAAAGTCAGATCTACAAAGTAGG
This sequence comes from uncultured Oscillospiraceae bacterium, assembly GCA_900549055.1. Classification (GTDB taxonomy): domain Bacteria; phylum Bacillota; class Clostridia; order Oscillospirales; family Acutalibacteraceae; genus UBA737. The sequence continues at coordinate 17 of URNB01000113.1, read as the reverse complement.
TCTGGCTTTTTTAGTTA
>URNB01000112.1 GCA_900549055.1 uncultured Oscillospiraceae bacterium | reverse complement strand
CGGGCAATGGAAATCCGCTGCCGCTGACCGCCCGAAAGTTTAGCGCCGTGCTCGCCTACCGTAGTGTTTATTCCGTCGGGCAGCTTTTCAATAACGCTTTCAAGCTGTGCCGCTTTTATGGCGTAATCCAGCATTTCCGCAGTAACATTTTTTCTGCCGTAGGTTATGTTTTCCTTTATTGTGCCCGAAAAAAGTATGGAGTTTTGCGGCACTACGGATATGAATTTTCTGTAAGAGCGCATATTTATTTTATCCGCATCAATTCCGTCTATTTTAAAGCTGCCGCTGTCTATTTGGTTAAAGCCTATAACGAGATTGAGCACCGTTGATTTACCCGAGCCCGATTCTCCCACAAGCGCCACAGTCTCGCCGGGGCTTACCGTAAGCGAAAAGCCGTTTAATACAGGCGTGCGGTCGTCGTATTTAAAGCAGACATCCTTAAACTCATAGCCACCCTCAAGGTTTTTCATCTTTATTTTTCGGTCGTTATTCTCAATATCGTGCGAATTGAGTATCTCGCCTATTGAGTTTATTGCCTCTGCACCCTTTGAAATAATGGGCAGCAGCCCCATTATGCTTGAAACCTGCCCGATAAGCGCGCCGAAATAGCTTTGATAGAGAGACACGTCGCCTATTGTTATTTGCCCTCTGAACGCCAAAAAGCCCGTAAAGAAAAGGCATATCATTTGAAACAGTGAAAACATAACCCAGTTTACCGAGCCGAACACGGCGTATATTTTATCCATTTTATAGCCGCTTTCGGCTATATCGGTCACGCTGGCGGTGAGCTTTTTAATCTCGTTTTTTTCAAGAGCGTGAGCCCGCGTTACGGGAATAAGCTCTTCCATATCGAGCACATCCGACGCGGTGCTTTCCATTTTCTTGCGGAAATCGTGGCTTTGCGCCCGCATTTTCTTTTTAAAGATATTGCTCAAAAATACCGCAAAGGGCACGCAAACCAAAAACATAAGAAAAACATATATATTCTTGGTTATTACTATTGCAAGCGATATTGCCATATTTGTAACAACGGTAAGCGTGGTGGTGAAAATCTGCCCCGTAAAGTTTTCAATCGCCTCAACATCCCGCATCACCTTTGACTGTATCTTGCCCGATTCGGTTTCCTTATGGAAGGTGACCGACAGCTGCTGCAGCTTTCTTATCATAGCACCGCGAAGCCCCGCTTCAACGCTGCGCTGTGCACGGCTCAAATACTTCATATGGAGTGTGTGGTTGGGAATATTCTGCAAAAGAATTACAACCGTTACCGCGCCGTAAATTATAAACCTTTTCACAGCGTCATCCGGCTTTTCGGTTGCTATATTTATAACGCCAGCGGTTATAAGCGGAATTATCCATGTTGGCGAAGCCTTAATGAAAAACATAAGTGCCGACATTAAAAGATTGCCGTAATTTCCCTTGTAAAAACGAAAAAGCGTTGCTAAAAAGCCCTGTTTTTCACCGGAATAACAATCAAGCAACGTTTTTTCTTCTTTTAATATTTTTTCTCTGTCGAACTGCGGCTTTGCTGTTGTCATAGCAGACACCCCGCTTATAAATTTAAATATTGGGTGTACACATATTACCACAAATAAAAACAAAGTCAATACTTTTTTTTTAAAGCTTATTTATTTAAGCAAATTCATGACTCGGTTTAATTTTTTAACCGTTTCCCAAATCGGCTTTTAAAAGCTCCCGGAATTTGCCGATATAAGTCTTTTTATCGCCTCGGCGGCGGCGGTAAGCCCCGCAGCGCCGGGCACGGGCGCCATACTGGCGGGGCTTACCCTGCCCGTGCTGCGGTATTCGCCGCAATCCTGCGGCTTTATGGGCGGCTCGTCGCTCCAAACGGCGGTAATACCCGAAACACCGCGCTTTTTAAGCTCACAGCGCATTACCCGCGCCAAGGGGCAAACGCTTGTTTTTGATATATCTGTCACCCTGATGCGCGTGGGGTCGGTTTTATTGCCCGTTCCCATAACGCTTATAAGGGGGATTTTTCTTTTATACGCCTGCTCTGCCAAAAAAAGCTTCGCGGTCACGTTATCCACCGCGTCTATCATAACGCCGAATTTTTCAAAGGGGATTTCGCTTTCGGGCGTTATAAATTCGCAAACGGGAATTATATTGCACTCGGGGTTAATATCCCTGTACCTTGCGGCGGCTATATCGGTCTTATATTTCCCCACTGTGGAATTAAGCGCTATAAGCTGGCGGTTTATGTTGCTTTTTGCAACCGTATCATTATCGTAAATATAAAGCGTGCCGAGCCCTGAGCGCACAAGCGCCTCGGCGGCATACGACCCCACGCCCCCAAGCCCGAAAACAGCGGCGGCAGAGTGTGCGAGCTTATCTATTCCTTTTTCGCCTATAAGCGAGGCGGTTCTTAAAAGTTCTTCCCGCATATCACAGCTCCAAATATTTAATAAGATATGGTATCTGCGTTTCAAAGTCCACCCCGAAGCGCTCCTCTCGGTTATCGGTAAGTGCTTTTTTTATGCAGCGCGCGGTGAAATTAGCCGCTATCTGCGCGGCGGATTTTAAGCTGCGGTCGCGAAGATAGGCGGCGGTAAGCGTGCTTGTAAAAATATCCCCCGTGCCGTGGTAAGCCACGGGAATGCGCTCGGCAAATACATATGAGGCGGTTTCGCCGTCAAAAACGGCGGCGCCTATTTTTCTTTCGTCAAAGCTTACGCCCGTAAGCACAATATCGGCGTGGGTCTTCAAATAAAGCCCGCCAAGCAGTGTTTTTATATAATTTTCGTCATACGGCGGCTCCTTATATTCGCACCCGAGCATAAGGCAGGCTTCGGTAATATTAGGGGTTATAATATCCGCAGCGGCGCACAGTTTCAGCATATAATCGGGAAAATCGGGCTCAAAACCGCGGTAAAGCCTGCCGTTATCCGCCATAACGGGGTCGGCTATAAGCTTTGTATCGGGGCGGCTTATAAGGCGGGCAGCCTCCAGCGCCAAATAAATTTGCTGCTTTGAGCACAAATAGCCTGTGTAAACCGCGTCGGCGGTAATACCCTCCTCTTTCCAGTGGCGGGCTATGGCTACCATATCGGGCGACATATCCCTAAATGTATAATTTTTAAAGCCGCCCGTGTGGGTTGAAAGCACCGCCGTGGGAATAACGGCGGTTTCAATTCCCGCTGCCGAAATTATGGGCAGCGCGACCGTGAGCGAGCATTTCCCGAGGCAGGAAATATCGCTTATTGCAACAACTCGCTTTTGCAAGCTATTTCACTCCCTTTTTAGGACAAAAACTTTCAAGCGGACAAATTTCGCAGTGCGCTTTACGGGCGGTGCATATATCTCTGCCGAAAAGCACCGCGCGGTGGCAAAACGCATTGGATTTTTCGGGCGGCAGCAGCTTTCGCATTTCGGTTTCCACCTTCAGCGGCACGGTTGTATTAACCAGCCCCAAGCGGTTGCAAAGCCTTATAAAATGCGTGTCGGTAACCACGGCGGGCTTGCCGAAAATATCCCCGCATACAAGGTTTGCAGTTTTTCTGCCTATTCCGGGCAGGCGGGTCAGTTCTTCAATAGTATCGGGCACTTTGCCGCCGTACTGCTCTGTCAGCATTTTGCCGATGCCGCAAAGATCCTTTGCCTTTGTTTTGTAAAGCCCGCAGGTTTTAATAAGCTCCTCCACCTGTCTTATATCGGCGGCGGCTAATTTCTCGGGCGTGGGGAACTCGGCAAAAAGCGCCGGAGTTACCATATTTACCCGCTTATCGGTGCATTGCGCCGAAAGCCGCGTTGCGATAAGCAGCTGATACGCGTCGGTATAGGTAAGGGAGCACACGGCGACGGGGTAGAGCTTTTCAAGACCCGCTACCGCCCTTTCGGTTATTTCCTTTTTACGCATTGGTAGGCTCCAGCTTTAAATCGCCCTGCTTTATAAGCCCCAGCTTGCGCATACCCTCGGCAATAGCAAGGGTTACGGCGGCGGGGAGAATAAAGTGCATAACTATTATTTCAAGTATTGCTACTGCGGGGGAAAAGCCTGCCGCGGTCATACTGTCATACGCCATAAACTGACCCACAAGCCCCGAAGAGCCCATACCCGAGCCTACGGGGTTGCTTAACATTTTAAGCACTGCCGAGGAAATCGGACCGAGGATTGCGCTTGAAAGCACGGGCGGCAGCCAAAGAATAGGCTTGCGCACAAGGTTCGGAACCTGCAGCATAGAGGTGCCGAGTCCCTGGGCTATAAGTCCGCCGAGCTTATTTTCACGGTAGCTTATAACCGCGAAGCCTACCATGTTGCAGCAGCAGCCTATTGTGGCGGCGCCTGCGGCAAGCCCGGTTATTCCCATTGAAATACCTATTGCAGCAGAGGAAATGGGCAGTGTTAAAATAACGCCCATAAGCGCCGAAATTGCAATTCCGCCTAAAATCGGACTGTTTTCGACATTTATATTAACAAGCTCACCGAGCCACTTCATAGCCGTAGAAATGTACGGCCCTACAAAATAACCCGCAACAGCTCCCGCCAAAATGCAGCAGACCGGCGTTATAATTATATCGACCTTTGTTTTACCCGAAACCAGTGCTCCTATTTCAATAGCTATGTAGGCGGCTATAAAAGCGCCGAGCGGCTCGCCGGGTGCACCTATTTTAAACGCTTCGTTTGCAAGGTTGGGGAAAGCGCCTATCATACCCGTAACCCCCGCGGCTACCGCAACCAGCGGCGAGGATTTCAGCTTACAGGCAACGCCCACGCCGATACCCGCGCCCGTGAGCGTTTTTGCAACGCTGCCCATGGCATTCAGATATGTACCAACAACATTACCGCCGACAAGCTTTCCTATCTGGCAGATAATAGTACCTATAATAAGCGTGGAAAAAAGCCCGTAGCTCATTCCGGAAAGTCCGTCTATAAAAAGTCGGTTAAGATATTTCTTCATATTTTTCCCCTTCTTTATACATATTGTAATAATTATACTAAAAAAAATAAAAATAAACAATAGTGAATACCCCGAATTTCATGGAAAATACTAATGATATTATGATAATATTATCAAGGCACAAACGGAGGAAAAAATGAAGACAGTTGCTTTTTTCGACGCAAAAAGCTATGACCGCGAAAGCTTTAAGCGCTTTGAGGACGAGGATATAAGCATCAGATTCTTTGAAAACAAGCTGAACGCCGACACCGTGAGTATGGCGGCATGCTGCGACGGCGTGTGCGTTTTTGTAAATGACACGCTTGACAGAACGGTTATTGAAAAACTGGCGGAATACGGCGTGGGAATAATTGCGCTCAGGTGCGCGGGCTATAACAATGTGGATTTAAAGGCGGCGTCAGGGCGCGTGAGGGTGGTAAGAGTACCCGCCTACTCGCCCTATGCCGTGGCAGAGCACGCGGCGGGGCTGCTGCTTATTTTAAACCGCAAGCTGCACAGGGCGTATATCAGAACCCGCGACCATAACTTTTCGCTGGAGGGGCTTATCGGCTTCGATATGCACGGCAAAACCGTGGGAATTATAGGCACGGGCAAAATCGGAAGGTGCTTTGCGGATATCTGCAGCGGCTTCGGGATGAACATTTTAGGCTTTGACCCATACGAAAGCCCCGAATTCAAAGGTAAATATGTTGCTCTTGAAGAACTGCTGCAAAAAAGCGATATTATTTCGCTGCACTGCCCGCTTACAAAGGAAAACCACCATTTAATAAACGAAAGCACAATAAATCGGATGAAAAACGGCGCGTATATTATAAACACCTCGCGCGGACAGCTGATAGATACCCAAAGCCTGATAGCGGGACTGAAATCCGGTAAAATAGGCGCCGCGGGGCTGGATGTTTATGAGGAGGAGACCGAGCTTTTCTTTGAGGATTTTTCCGAGGAAATAATCCCCGACGACACGCTTTCCACAATTATTTCAATGCCGAATGTAATCGTAACCTCGCACCAGGCGTTTTTGACCCGCGAGGCGCTCGACGGCATTGCCGGCACCACAATGGAAAATCTGCGTGCTTTCTTTGCGGGCGAGGAGCTTAAAAACGAGGTGCTGTAGCCGTCGCAGCTTATTTAATGCCTGCTGAACAATTCAAAAGCACCTTAACCCGAGCATGTTGGTGT
>URNB01000111.1 GCA_900549055.1 uncultured Oscillospiraceae bacterium | reverse complement strand
GTCTCCCTAAGAAACGCCGCAATCAAAAAGGCGGCGAGCGAAACCGCGGCAGGTTCGAGTCCTGTCACACTACCGTTAATTCACTATTGGCATTCTCAAAAAAATTTTCCTGCAAAAGCTTGACACGAACAATTTTTTTATACATTTGACTAATCGGAGGTTATATGTTATAATTTCGGTATGGAAAAGCTTAATTTTATTATTGCAAAAAATTTATCGGAGCTGCGGCGGAAAAACAAGCTTACCCAGCTTGAGGTCGCCGAAAAGCTCAATTATTCCGACAAAGCGGTTTCTAAATGGGAGCAGGGTGAATCTCTGCCGGGCATAGAAGTGCTCTATAAGCTTGCCAAGCTTTACGGCGTGAGTATGGATTATATTGTAGGTGAAAAAGAGGTAAAACCGGCACGTGCGGCATTCGGCGGACTGACCCAAAAAAGAAAACGCATAATAACGCTTCTGTCTGTTCTGGGCGTGTGGCTTTTTGCAACCGTGTTTTACATATTTTTCAATATCTTCGCGCATGCCAATTTGTGGACGCTGTTCTGTTGGGCGGTGCCCGCGTCGTTTGTGGTTTCCATAGTGTTTGACGCGGTTTGGCACAAGCGCAGATTCCTTTTTCTTATTATTTCTGCATTTATATGGTCGCTGCTGCTTTGCTTCTGCCTGCAATTCGTAAATTATAATATATGGCAGATATTAGGCATAGGCATACCGCTGCAGCTGGCAGTGTTGCTCAGCGCATGGCTTGTGAAGGCGTCACCCAAGGAGGCGGAAGATGGTAAAGCTCGGTAACGATTGGGACAATATTCTTGCGGACGAATGGTCGAAGCCCTATTACAGGCAGCTGCACGATTTTCTTAAATCGGAATATTCAAAAACTCGGATATACCCCGATATGTATGATATCTTCAACGCGCTCAGGTATACATCCTTTGAGAATACCCGCGCCGTTATAATAGGGCAAGACCCATACCACGGCCCGGGTCAGGCACACGGGCTTTGCTTTTCGGTTAAAAAGGGAGTTCCGCTGCCGCCCTCACTCGTTAATATATATAAGGAAATAACCGATGATTTGGGTGTTGCAATGCCGCAGCACGGCGACCTTACGGGCTGGGCAAGGCAGGGAGTGCTGCTGCTCAATACGGTGCTGACGGTTCGCGCGGGGCAGCCCAACAGCCATAAGGATAAGGGCTGGGAAATATTTACCGACAGGGTAATTTCGGAGCTTGACCGCAAGGAAACACCGGTCGTTTTTCTGCTTTGGGGCGCCAACGCCGAGAAGAAGGCGCGCGTGATAACCAATCCTATACATAAAAAGCTGATTACCGTCCATCCGAGTCCGCTTTCGGCTTACCGCGGCTTTTTCGGCTGCCGCCATTTTTCAAAGGCGAATATAATACTTTCGGAAAGCGGGCAGGAACCGATCAAATGGGATGAGCTTTAATTTTCGGTATCTTTACCGAAAACGGCACAGTATAAAACGGGGCTGTCGCAAGAGCGAAAGAATCGCGAGCGGCAGCCCATAATGTTTGTAAACTGTTAAAACGTCGAAGACTTTTTTAGTTTTTCTGCAAAAACATACAGAGGGAAAGGCAGTTCATCGTCGATACAGCGCTCCACACCGTCCAACTTCTCATAATGAGAATTATCCCGTCTGAAAATGACAGATTCGTGTTTGTTCTTTTTGATTTTGCCTTCCTTGATGAGCCGCTGTTTCTCTGCTCGGATACGCTCCAGCAGAGTCTCTGCAGGCTCGTCAGACGGGCCTTGGGGTAGGGCTCAAGCTACAGAAAGCACTGAAAAGCGGGCAGTATCAGAGCTGCATATTGATGCGGATGAGGCTCATGTAACCCTGATCGGCGGTAAAAAGAGCTTTGTTCCGCTCGTCAGCGTGTATGATGGTATAGAAACAATCGGCAAAAGAAAATCGTGTAAAAATGTATTTCACATTAGCGAATACGGTAAAAACAATTTGGATTCAAAAAGGCTTGGAATGGCTTCAAAACGCGGAATTTGTATTAGACAAGTACCATAAAAACAAGGCTATTAAGGCTATGACGGCAGGTATAGAGAATAAATACCGTAATAACTATGATAAAGAAATCAGAGAGGCATTGAATGAAGAAAATCTTGAATTATACGAACAATTAACAGATAGTCTGATTATGCAAAATCCTGACAGAGCTGAAACAATCTCACAAAATGCTGCATATTTTCAACGGTTTGTGAAAGGTATCAGCATTTGCAAAAAAGACGAGAGCGCAAATAACGGAGGGTGCGCAGAACCGCATATCAGCCATGTTTTAGCCGCAAGGCTGTCTTCCCGACCGTTAGCATGGAGCGAAACAACACTGAAGCATTTGGCGCCGATACTTGCAGCCGGTAAGCTGACTTTAAACCGCAAATCTACCGATAACGAACACACAGGACTCGAACCCATTCTGCAAGCCGATATTGCATTTTTTCGGCAACTGTGATATAATACATAAAATTGCAGTATAATCGGGAGGAAGCAGAAATGGCTTATTATTTCAACGAGGTTTCACACACTTTTAACGAGTATCTTTTGGTGCCGGGTTATTCGTCTGCCGAGTGCATACCGGCAAATGTCAGCCTAAAAACACCGCTTGTAAAGTTTAAACGAGGCGAGGAGCCCGCAATCTCAATGAATATTCCGCTGACCTCCGCTATAATGCAGTCGGTTTCAGGGGACAGGCTTGCAGTAGCGTTGGCGCGTGAGGGCGGCGTTTCGTTTATCTACGGTTCACAATCTATAGAGGACGAGGCGGCTATGGTTGAGCGCGCAAAGTCGTATAAAGCGGGCTTTGTTGTGAGCGAATCCAATGTAACGCCCGACAGCACCTTAAAAGATATTTTGGAGCTTAAAGCCAAAAACGGACACTCCACCGTTGCGGTAACTTCCGACGGAGAGCCGAACGGCAAGCTGCTCGGTATAGTCACAAGCCGTGATTACAGGGTAAGCCGTATGTCCGAGGATACGCTCGTAAGCGATTTTATGACCCCTCTCTCCTCCCTGATAGTAGGCGAAGAGGAAACCACTCTCAAACAGGCCAACGATATTATATGGGATCACAAGCTGAATTCTCTGCCGATAGTGGACAGAGACGGCAATCTTAAATATTTTGTATTCCGCAAGGACTATGACGCGCACAAGGAAAACCCCAATGAATTGCTTGACAGCCACAAGCGCTATGTTGTCGGCGCGGGAATCAATACCCGTGATTACGAGGAGAGAGTGCCCGCGCTTATAAACGCCGGAGCGGATGTGCTCTGCATAGATTCATCTGAGGGCTTCAGCGAGTGGCAGGCGCGTACGCTTAAATTTATACGCGAAAAATACGGTGATACCGTAAAGGCAGGCGCCGGAAATGTTGTTGACCGCGAGGGCTTTTTGTTCTTGGCGGAAGCGGGCGCCGACTTTATAAAGGTAGGTATAGGCGGCGGCTCTATATGCATTACCCGCGAGACAAAGGGCATAGGCAGAGGACAGGCCACCGCGCTTATAGAGGTATGCAAGGCAAGAGATGAATATTTTGAAAAAACCGGCGTTTATATTCCGGTTTGCTCCGACGGCGGCATTGTTCATGACCATCATATGACTTTGGCGCTTGCTATGGGCGCCGACTTTATGATGCTCGGCAGATATTTTGCCCGCTTTGACGAAAGCCCTACAAACCGTGTTACCATAAACGGCAATTATTATAAGGAATACTGGGGTGAAGGCTCAAACCGTGCGAGAAACTGGCAGCGCTACGATCTCGGCGGCGATAAAAAGCTCTCCTTTGAAGAGGGTGTTGACTCCTATGTGCCTTATGCCGGCAGCCTTAAAGATAATGTAAGCCTTTCGCTTTCAAAGGTGCGCTCCACCATGTGCAACTGCGGTGCGCTTACTATACCCGAGCTTCAAAAGAAAGCAAAGCTCACCTTGGTTTCGGCAACCAGCATTGTCGAGGGCGGCGCGCATGACGTTATTCAGAAGGACACATCGTCAGGTCTTGTAAAATAATAAGCGGAGAGTAAAAATGAAGCCTGTATTATATATTGTAATTCCCTGCTATAATGAAGAAAAGGTGCTGCCTATAACAAGCGGAATGTTTTTGGAAAAGCTCAAAAGCCTTATTTCCGAAGCCGTTATATCGGATGACAGCCGCATTATGTTTGTAAACGACGGCAGCCGCGACAGCACATGGGATATTATAACAGAATTATCGAAAGAGGAAAAATATTTCACCGGAATATCCTTAAGCCGCAACCGCGGGCACCAGAACGCACTGCTTGCGGGTCTTACAGAGGCAGGCAAGCTTTGCGATATTACTATAAGCATTGACTGCGACGGGCAGGACGATATAAACGCTATGGACAGTATGGTGCGCGAATATCTTGACGGCGCCGAAATAGTGTACGGCGTGCGCTCAAGCCGCGAAACCGATACATTTTTCAAGCGCACAACGGCGCAGGGCTTTTATAAGCTTATGAACCGCATGGGCGCAAACGTGGTTTACAATCACGCCGATTACAGGCTTTTATCGGCGCGCGTCATAAAAGAGCTTGCGAATTTTAAGGAAGTAAATATTTTCCTGCGCGGAATGATTCCGCTCGTGGGCTTTAAGAGCACCTGCGTTTATTACGAAAGGCACGAACGCTTGGCGGGAGAAAGCCACTATCCGCTTAAAAAAATGCTTGCCCTCGCAATTGACGGCATTACCAGCCTTTCCACCAAGCCTATAAGAATTATAACCACCTTCGGGTTTGTTACTGCAATTTTAAGTCTTATAGGCATAATATGGTCGGTAATAGCCTTTGCGCTCGGCAAAACCGTGGCGGGTTGGGCTTCGCTTGTAACCATTATTTTCTTTTTCAGCGGAATACAGCTTTTAAGCCTCGGCGTAATAGGCGAATATATAGGTAAAATATATCTTGAAACAAAGGCAAGGCCGCGCTTTATTGTTGAAAAACGCACAGGCAGCGCCGACAGGACGAGAAATGATGATAGACATTAAAAATACAAATACAACCGAGCTTTTAAATCAGGCAAATGAGATTTTTGACCAAACAAGACCCTTTGCCGAGCTTATGATGCGCTACAAGTGCGCCATGCTTGAGGTGAAGACAAAGCTCGATGTGCTCAACACGCAGCTGTCCCTTGAAAATGACCGCAATCCATTTGAGTCGATAGAATGCCGTCTTAAAAGCGTTCCGAGCATAATCGAAAAGCTCAACCGCAAGGGTCTTGAGCTTTCCGCCGAAAGTATTGAGAAAAATCTCAACGATGTTGCGGGAATACGCGTTATATGCTCCTTCCCGGAGGATATTTATATTTTGGCGGAGGAGCTTTGCTCACAGGATGATATCCGTCTTATCGCCCGCAAGGACTACATAAAAGATCCGAAGCCGAACGGCTACCGCAGCCTGCATTTGATAGTGGAAATTCCGATTTTCCTTATGCCCGAAAAGAAATTCATGCGGGTTGAGGTGCAGTTCAGAACGATTGCAATGGACTTTTGGGCAAGCCTTGAGCACAAGCTTAAATATAAAAAGGATATAAAGCAGGATGTCGAAGAGATATCCGAAGAGCTGCGCGAATGCGCCGAGGAAATAAGCCGCCTTGATATGAAAATGCAGAGCATACACCGCAAAATTTCCGGCAGCGTCGGCGAAGCCGAAGGCACTTCGGGCGTACAGCGTGAAAAAATATAAAATTCACTATTGACAAATGACATTTGTATATGTATAATAAATTGGTCACGAGTAATTCGGCTGTATAGCTCAGTTGGCTAGAGCATGCGGTTCATACCCGCAGTGTCATTGGTTCGAATCCAATTACAGCCACCAACGGCCCGGTGGTCAAGAGGCCTAAGACACCGCCCTTTCACGGCGGTAACACGAGTTCGAATCTCGTCCGGGTCACCAAAAAAACGGTAATCATCTGTAGATGGTTGCCGTTTTTTGTCGTTTTCTTCCGATTGCCTTTTCCGAAGAAAAGGCAATGGAAAGTATAGCTGCGCACAAAACAAGCCTACACTTATCGGCTTTGCCGACAAAGGCAGGCTTGCGGTTTATATTAATGCCTGCTGAACAATTCAAAAGTACCTTAACCCGAGCATGTTGGT
>URNB01000110.1 GCA_900549055.1 uncultured Oscillospiraceae bacterium | reverse complement strand
GCTCTTTACCTCCGACTGTTGACAAAGAGCCTTAAAAATGACATAGGGGCGGTGTTGAGTTTTGTGTATTTATCTGTTCTTTGCCCAGGAAACCGGAGCGAGGGCTATTATAATCGGGAAAATTTCGAGTCTGCCGAGCAGCATTCCGAAGGAAAGCACGATTTTTGCAAACGCCGAGTAGCCTCCGAAGCCACCCGCAGGGCCTACCGCGCCGAAGCCCGGGCCTACATTATTAAAGCAGGTGACCGCGGCGGTGAGGTTGGTTTCAAAATCAAATGGCTCAAAGCTTAAAGCCAAAAATATCACAACCAGGCAGACAAAGTATATTAGAAAATAATTGCTGACGCCCTTACGGGTGTGACCGTCCACAGTTTTGCCCTCAAAGCTTAAGGAGGATACCGAGCGCGGATGGAGCATTCGCTTGACCTCGTTGCTTATAAGCTTGAAAAGCAGGACTATTCGAGACACCTTAATGCCGCCTGCGGTAGATCCCGCGCATCCGCCTATAAACATAAGAATAAAAAGAATATTCTTTGAAAAATTCGGCCAGAGGTTGAAGTCTGCCGTGGCATAGCCGGTGGTTGAAATAACCGAAGCCACCTGAAATGCAGCAGTACGAACCGTTTGCTCGGTCCCTACGAACAAATGCCTTATATTCCATGCTATAAGAGCGGCGGAGGAGAGGATTATTCCGAAATATGCCCAAAGCTCGGTACTTGTAACCACTGACTTGAATTTCTTTAAAAGCATTAAATAATAAAGGTTAAAGTTTACGCCAAACAGTATCATAAAGGCGGTTATTACCCACTGAATGTAGGGAGAGTAGCTTGCAAGACTGTCCCGCTTTAAACCGAAGCCCGCCGTACCGAAGGTATGCAGCAGGCTTTCAAAAAAGCTCATACCGCCGAACAGCAGCATAACCGTTTCAATAACGGTCATAACAATGTAAATAAGGTAAAGGATAAGCGCGGTGTCCTTTATTCGCGGCACCAATTTACCTACCGTGGGGCCCGGAATTTCCGCTCTTAAAATGTGTATGGGGCGTTCGGAAACATTCGGCAGTATTGCCATAACGAAAACGATTATTCCCATACCGCCGACCCAGTGGGTAAAGCTGCGCCAAAAAAGTGCTCCGTGGGAAAGCACCTCAACATCGGGTATAACAGACGAGCCGGTGGTGGTAAAGCCGCTGACGATTTCAAAAAATGCGTCGGCATAGGAGGTGACGGCACCGGCGAGCACAAGCGGCACGGCACCGACCAAGGACAGCATTATCCAGGTAAAGGCTACTATTATAAAGCCTTCCTTGGCATAAATAACATGGGTTTTCGGCTTTAAAAAAAGCTTCGGCAGCAGTCCGAGCAAAAGGCTTATCGCTGCCGATATCAAAAAAGCAATCAGGGTTTGTTTTTCGCCGTAAAGCATACCTACTGCCGCCGGTAAAAGCAGCAGCGCCGCCTCAACCCGCAGCACAAGCCCCACTGAGTTAATAATCATTCTGCGATTCATGGGCGGTTACCTTTGCCTTTCCACGATTTCGGAAAGCTCATTTAAGCGCCTTCCCGCAGAGATAATAACCACCCGGTCACCGGGGCGAATCATATCGTCACCTGTCGGGATTATCGATTTTCTGCCGCGGATTATTCCCGCAACCAGTATATTCGGCTTGGTGGGAAGCTCCTTAAACGGAATATTTATTATGCTGCAATCGGCGCTCACCTTGAATTCAAGCGCTTCGGCATTGCCGTTCATAAGCTTGTAAAGCGTTTCTACCTTACTGCCGAGCGAGTTTTCAAGTGCTCTTGCATACTGCACAGCAACATTTGCTATCGTTTTCATCGGGGAAGCAATAGTGTCTATTCCGAGCCTGGTAGCCGTGCCCGTAAATTCGGGGCGGTTTATTTTGGCAATTACCTTCGGTACATTCTGCTGCAGTGCAAAATACGAAAGCAGTATGTTTTCTTCATCAAGACCCGTAAGCGCCGCAAAGGCGTCAACACTGCGAATGCCCTCTTCAAGCAGCAGCTCCTGGTGCGCCGCGTCGCCGTTTATAATGACCGCCTCGGGCAGAATTTCGCTGAATTCCTTGCACCTTTTTCTGTCGGCGTCGATAATTTTGACCGCGTTGCCTCCCGCAATCAGCAGCCTTGAAAGGTAATAGGAGGTTCGTGTGGCGCCGAGCATCATAACCGTGCGCGCCTGCTTTTGCAGAAGCCCCAGCTTTTTGAGAAGCCGCGGTATGTCTGTCGATGCGGCGGTTATGCCGATCTTATCCCCGCTTTTAAGCACAAAATTACCATCGGGTATATAAAGCTCGCCCCCGCGTTCAACAGCGCAGATAAGAAAATTGTCGGGATGTTTTTTGCGGAGCTCCGTAAGACTCACGCCGTCAAGCGGTGTGTTTTCCTTTAAAACCAACTCCACCATTTCAAAGTTTCCGCGGGAAAAGGTCTCAACCTTAACGGCAGACGGCAGCTTTAAAACATTGAAAAGCTCCCTTGCGACAAACTGCTCGGGATTTATGGTCATTGAAATATCAAGCTCTTTTTTTATAAAGGCAAGGCTTTTATCGTTATATTCGGGACCGCGGATACGCGCAATTGTGTGCGCTGTTCCCATACGCTTTGCAAGAAAGCAGCTTAACATGTTGAATTCGTCAGAGCCTGTGACCGCTATCATAAGCTCGCATTTATTCGCCCCGGCCTCAAGCAGCGCATCTGAATCTGTTCCGTTGCCGCAGAGGGTCATAACATCGTAAATATTTGAAAGCTCCGAAACCACATCGGGGTCATTATCCATAGCAATGATTTCGTGCCCCTCAAATAAAAACGATTCTATTATGGTGCATCCCACCTTGCCGCAGCCGACAACAATAATTCTCATAATCTATCCCTTAAAAAAAATAATTTATCGGCAAAGCTCTTTTGCTAAAGCGTCTATTTTTGCGCAGCTGTCATCATTAAGAGCCGATGTTACGGTGACGGTCGTGTCGGTAAAGGTTATATTTCTGCTTTTTTCAAATGCGGCGCGCATTTTTTTTGCGGCTATGGGCGCCCACGAGCCGTTTTCAATAAGTCCTATTGTGCGGTTCTGATAATTGCGTTCACATAGGGCGTCAATAAAATGCTTCATAAATGGAAAAACATCGCCGTTATATGTGGGGGACGCCAGCACCAGCTTGCCGTAACGGAAGGCGTCCTCAACCGCCTCCGCCGGATCGCACAGCGCAAGGTTATTCATTGCAATCTTTGGGCAGCCGAGAGTCTTCAGCTGCTCTGCCAGCCGCTCCGCAGCCTTTTCGGTGTTGCCGTAAACCGAGGTATAGGCAATGCAAACGCCCTCGCTTTCCACCCCGTAGGAAGACCATGTGTTATAAAGCCCTATATAATAGCCTAAATTTTCATTCAGCACAGGTCCGTGCAGAGGGCAGATCCTTTCAATGTCAAGCGCGGCAGCCTTTTTAAGCAGCGCCTGTACCTGCACGCCGTATTTACCGACTATGCCGAAGTAATATCTTCTCGCCTCGCACGCCCAGTCCTCATCGGTGTCAAGCGTGCCGAATTTGCCGAAGCCGTCGGCTGAAAACAGTGTCTTATCCTTATCAACATAGGTGACCGTGACCTCGGGCCAGTGCACCATGGGCGCAAAAATAAATTTCAATTCGCGTTCACCGAGCTTTAAGGTGTCGCCGTCATTTATCACGAGCTTGTTTTTGCAAAGATCCTTGCCGAAAAAGTTATCCATCATGGTAAATGCCTTGGAATTTGCAACAACGGCAGTCTCGGGGTATTCGGCTAAAAAATCTGCAAGGCAGGCGGAATGATCGGGCTCCATATGCTGAACCACAATATAGTCGGGCTTTTTGTCCCCGAGCAGCTTTTTTATGTTTGCAAGCCATTCGGCGGAAAAATGCTTATCGACCGAATCCATAACCGCTGTTTTTTCGTCGGCTATTATATACGAGTTGTACGCCATGCCGTTCGGCACATGGTACTGCCCCTCAAAAAGCCGTATGTCATAATCGTTTACGCCTATATAATGTATTCCGTGTTCAAGTGTCATTTTAAAACGCTTCCTTTCTTATTTGGTGATTTTTTCGGTATTTTCCTCTTCTTCTGCACTGGTGCTTCCGTCCTCTACGGTGACACTGTCAAAGCCGCCGGTAAACATATCGCGGTCATAAGCGTCGTCGTCGCTGTAATCGCCGAGCTTCACAACGCGGCGTATAAGCAGGATCACAAGTATCACCGCGCCGATAATCAGCACTGCTATGCCTATAACTATTATTTTGGCGTTTGAGGAAAGCGAGCCGAAGCGCGATATGAAGCCGCCGCTTTTTGGCTCCTCTGCATTTGTATCGGTGAGCTTGAATTCGGGGCTGCGCTGCAGCACGCCCTCGGCACTGTCATAACGGTAAAAGCCGAAGCCCTTATCAAAAAAGCAGTAGGTGTAGTAAAAATCCGAAAGGCTTTCATCCGGACTTTTGTAGGCAGTAATATCAAAATCGCCTATTTTTACGCTTGAAGGGTAAAAGCCGTCGGGAACGGATTTATCTTCGGGTATATCGGCAAATATATATGTATTATTGCCGAAGGTTGCATATTTTAATTTTTTGAAAGTTTCTCCGTCAGCCTCTAAAATATAGGGCAGGTAGCTTTCACTGTTTTCACCCTTCAGGTAGTAAACGGTGAAATTTGCGTCCGTATCCTGCGCAACGGCAACCTCTGCTCCGCCGCGCGAAGCGGTGGTCGCCTTAAAGCCGTTCGGCAGCTTAAAGCCGGAAAGGTCGGTGGCAATGGAATATTTGACACCGTCTATAACGGCGCTGTTATCTGTGCTTGCCGTATTGTCCTCAGGTTTGCTTTCTTCCCCTGTTTTTTCGCCCTCCGCCATGCGGGTTATAACTATTGTGTAGGTCTTCTGTGTGCCGTTTTGCGCCGTAACCGTTACGGTGCGGGTGTTTTTACCTACCGCAAGCGCCTCTTTACCGCCTACTGCAACGGTCGCCTTGCCGTCGGTTGCGGTTGCAAATACTTTGCAGGAGGTAACCTCATATTTAACCTTGGCGGTGTAGCTTGTTCTGCCGGAGGAGAAAGCCGGACTCAGCGTTCCCTCACTTAAGGATAACGATTTCAGTGTTGCAACACCGGGCTTTGCCGCATCGGAAACCGTAAGGGTGGCGGAAGCTCCGATATTGTATTCACTGTCTCCGTATGCGCCTCCGCTTACATTTATCGGTGAAGAGCCTGCGGTTTTTGCGGTAAATGTAAATTTGTAAGTGCCCTTTGTCTCACCGCTGTGAGTGGGCGCTGCCTTTACTACGCCGCCTCCGCCGTTTGCTGCGCAATCGGCGCTTTTATATTCCAGCACACTTTGATTATAGGAAACGGAAAAATCCGCTCCGTACATTTTAAAGTCTGCATTAACCGTTACGGTAATTGTTACATTTTGCCCTACCGTCGGTTTTTGCGGATTGAAGGATATAACCGTGCTTGCGGCTGATGAAGGAATAGCTGCCGCCGATATAATGAGCGTTATTGCCGCAATCAACAAAGCCGCTTTTTTAAATATTTTTTTCATAATCAGTCTCCGTTCTTATAATATTGCGAAAAACAGTAATCAGGCAAGCGTCTTGATTCCCAAAATGTGCATCTGCACATTCGCAAGGTCTCTGCCGTTTATTTTACCGTCAGAGTTTGTATCGGCTCTTGTAAAGGCTTCGCCCGAAAGAGCCTTTATACCCAAAATATGCATCTGCACATTCGCAAGGTCTCTGCCGTTTACAATTCCGTCGCCGTTTGTATCTCCGGGTATGGTTTTTACGGGCGGCGTGCTGCCGCCGATTGTCAGCGTGCAGTCGGTCGTTGCTTCGACGAAAATTTTGTAATTATTTATGTAGCCGGACTGTGATTTAACTGGCAGAACGACCGTGTTCGCGCCCTTTTTAAGCTTGAATGACGCCGCACCCGCATATGAAGCGCCCGAGGGCACGGTATAGGCGATATTGGTGTTGCCCGTAACCCTTAAGCTGTATTCATATACAAAGTCCGTCATGGAATAGGTGGGAGTAAGCCCCGGGGCGGAAAGCGTTTTGAAATAATAGTTGTTGAGGTTGTTGTTTTCCTTCGGCATAA
>URNB01000109.1 GCA_900549055.1 uncultured Oscillospiraceae bacterium | reverse complement strand
ACTCGATTTTATATAATTGCATTTGCTAATGCAATTATTCAGTAGACATTATATAAATTCCTTCATATTTCCGTCAAACAGCATATAACGAGTGACGGTGCAATATACGGGCGCGGTTTTTGTTTGCTCAAAAAACGCGCTCATAATAAGCGACGGGTTCAGGCTGCCGTTGTTTCCCGCCGCCAAAACAAATTGCGCGGTATTTCCTGTAAGCTCAAACGACTTTATACTAGGTATAATATCAAAATCCTTTGTGCCGCCGCGCTTATCCCGCTTTTGGCAAATAACGCTTTCCTGCGATAAAAATTTTTCAAGCTCGGGGAAAAATTCGGCGCTGTCAAATTGCAGGCGGTAGCCCGCAAAGCAAATATCCTTTGTTGGCAAATGCGGCTCTGCAGCGCGTATAAACTCAATACCGGGAACAGACACGCCGTTAAGCCTTTGGGGCAAGGTATCTAACGGGTAATTATCGTCCGTCAGGCGTATGTCAATTATCTCATAAAGCCCTTCAAACCCGAGCGACAGCGGCACGGCATAGTTAATGTAAATTCGCTGATTAAAGCCCTCGGTGTACCACACGGGAATATCCGCCCGCATAATAATGCGGCTCATAAGGCGGTTCATATCAAGGTGAGAGACGAACTTCATTCGGTCTGTCTTGGTGTAAAAAATCCTAACGTTTTTCAAAGCAGACGCCCTCCCCATAGCGCGCGGCGCCGCACGCCGAGCATTTTTCGCGGCAGTTGGGCGTGGTAACGCCCGCGTGAGATGCCTTGTTTTCGGATATTAAAAAGCTCTTTGAAACGCCGTAATCAAGGTGCTCCCACGGCATAATTTCATCATATGCGCGTCGGCGGGATGTATAAAAATCGGGTTCAATGCCGCATTCCTTAAAGGTTTCAAGCCACTTTTCAAGGCTGAAATATTCCGTCCAGCTGTCAAACTTGCAGCCCTTTTTAAACGCCGCCTCAATAACCCTCGATAACCGCCTGTCTCCCCGGGCTAAAACGCCCTCCATATAGCTTGTTGCCGAATCGTGCCAGCTTATGTTTACCTTGCGGTTTTTATTGCAGTTACGCAGGTAATACTGGCGGCGCTCGGTTTCCTCTTTGGAAATCTGCGGCTCAAACTGAAAGGGCGTAAAGGGCTTCGGAACAAATGTGGAAACGCTTATTGAAACCGAAACAGGCTTGCCCTTGGGTTTGTTTTCCTGGTGATAATAAAGGTCTACAATTTTTTGCCCCAATTCCGCAATGCCCTCTAAATCCGCGTCGGTCTCTGTGGGCAGCCCCAGCATGAAATAGAGCTTTACCGCCGTATAGCCGCCCTCAAAGGCGGTAAGGCAGGTGCGGAAGATTTCGCCATCCGTTACATTTTTGTTTATAACGTCGCGCAGCCTCTGCGTGCCCGCCTCGGGTGCAAAGGTCAGCCCGCTTTTTCTTATGTGGTTGGTCTTTTGCAAAAGCTCCTTTGAAAAATTATCAATTCTCAGCGACGGCAGCGAAAGGCTTATGTGCTTAGGCTCCGTCCATTCAAGCATTTTTTCGAGCATAGGCTCTAATTTTGTGTAGTCGCTTGTGCTGAGTGATGAAATTGAAATTTCATCATACCCCGTATTTTCGCAGGTGGCTTTTGCCTGCGCGTTTATAACATCCACGCTTTTTTCGCGCACGGGGCGGCAGATAAAGCCAGCCTGACAAAATCGGCAGCCGCGAATACACCCGCGGAAAATTTCCTGCACGGCGCGGTCGTGTATAACCTCAATAAAGGGGACAACAGGCTTTGCGGGGAAATAGCAGGTATCAAGATCCTTTATAATTCTCTTGCGTATTTTGGCGGGAGCGTCGTCAAGCGGGGTTATCGCTTTTACGGTGCCGTCGGCATTATAGCTTATGTCATAAAGCGAGGGAACGTATACCCCCTCAATTTGGGCGGCGGCGCGCAAAAATTCGCGTTTGCCTTTGCCCTGCTTTTTATACTCTTTATAAAGGTCTATAACCTCTAAATCCACCTCTTCGCCCTCACCCAAAAAGAATAGGTCGAAAAAGTCGGCTATCGGCTCTGCATTGCTGCAGCAGGGTCCGCCCGCCACAACCAAGGGAAAAAGCTCGGTGCGGTCGGCGGCGCGCAGCGGCACGCCCGCAAGGTCGAGCATATTTAAAATATTGGTGTAGGACATTTCGTATTGCAGTGTAAAGCCTATAAAATCAAAATCGCGTATACTGTCGCGGCTTTCAAGCCCGAAAAGCGGAATGTTTTTCTCGCGCATTATTTTCTCAAAATCCTCGCACGGGGCAAAAACGCGCTCGCACCAAATATCATCGCGTTCGTTAAATTGGGAATAGAGTATTTTTATCCCCAAATGCGACATTCCTATTTCGTATGTATCGGGAAAGCAGAAGGCAAACCGCACGTCTACCTTGTTTTTGTCCTTCACAACGCTGTTTATCTCGCCGCCCGAGTATCTGCCGGGCTTTTGCACCGAAAGCAGCAGTCTTTCAAATTCTTTATCGTCCATTTTTTATCTCCGTATTTTTGATACATCTATTTTACAATATTTCATTCGCTCTTTCAACTACATTTTAATTATACTTATAACAATAAGGTAGAACGCCGTTATAAAAAGCGAAATATTCACTTTGCCGTGAAAGCAGAGGTAAACTGCGGCGAAAAGCGCCAAAGCTGCAAGCGATAAATTTATTATACGCATTGTAAGCGCGGCTTTTTCGGGGGTTTTGCGGCAGGTGAGCAGCGAAAAAAGCACCGTTCCGCCGTCAAGCCCCGTTACGGGCAGCATATTGAAAGCGAAAATCAAAAGGTTTATAAGCGCGCACACAAGCACAGGGTCGTTTTTGTAGGCGAGAAAATTAAACCAAAGCGTGAAAAAAAGCACTAAATTAACCGCGGGACCCGCAAGCGCCACGGCAATTTCCTTTTTGCGCGAGCAGCCGAACGCGGTGGTTATTTCCACCGCCGCAGGCACAAGGCGTACGCGTTTGGGCGGGCAATCGAGTATCCACATAACAAGCAAATGCCCGCCCTCGTGCATTACGACAGCAAAAATCAACGGCAGGGCATAGCCCGTCCTGTCAAACGCGAGCATGGCTGTAATAACAACGGAAAACAGGAAGGATATGTAGAATTCTGTTCCGAAAAGCTTAAACCTCAACTATGTCACCGCCCGCCGTTTCTATTACTTCCTTAATATCGGTATCGGTGCAAAGAGCGGTATCATAAAAGCTCTTGATATCCTCATAAGAGCCTTTGAAAAAATATTTCATCGCCGTTAAAGCCAAAAGCAGCAATATGACCGCGATTGCCTCGGTAATTAAAATGCCCGCAATTCCTGCGGGCTGAAGGGATCTGTTTTCTTCCATAGCCATTGCCCCGTTTCTTGATATATGATATATATTATATATATATTAAAGCGGAGCGGCTGAAATGAGTGTTTTAAATCAAATAAAGCCCCGAATCGAGCACCGCAAAGCGGCAGTCTCCGACCTTGGCATACTGATGGATCGGTTCTTCAAAATCCTCGTATTCAAAAACGCTGTAGCTGTTAAGGTCTACCTGAATAAGCTTTGAAGAGCCCGAATTGCAGACCATGACACTGTCTCCCTCAACAAAAAGTCCCTCGGGGCGGCTGAAGGGCGACTTGTTACCGCCTATTCGCAGTTCCTCACGCATGGTGGAAAGATTGTAGCGCAAAAGCACATTGCACTCGGGAAAGCTTGCCCAAAGCGTGTTTTTGTAAAGCGCAATATCCGCCGCCGCACCGCCGCGGTATTTAAGCTCGCCCGACCAAAGCAGTGTGGCGTCGTTATCCAAAAGGGCGGCACTGCCGTTATCCTCAAGCAGAAAAACCTTGCTGTTAGGCAAAACTATTGATTTTGCGGTGATATAATTACCGCAGAACATAGCGGTGGCTTTATAGTTGTTGCCGAATTTGGTGAGCAGGTATATATTCCGCGCGACATCGGTAAAATGCCCGTTTTCAAAGGAAATCATTTTATATGAGACAATGGTGTTCTCGTCAATAACATCCTTGCAGTAGGAAAATATTATGCCGTCCGACAGCGGCAGCACATCAAACACCCTGCCCGAAAATATTTTTTTCATTCGTTTTCACTTCCGTTATAGCTTTATTTCGCCGACCTCGAGCATTTTCTGCGCCGCAAGCAGCACTCCCGCGTGCGCGCTGTGGAAATTAAGTCCGCCCTGCATCCAAGCAGCATAAGGCGGGCGCAGCGGTCCGTCTGCCGAAAGCTCTATTGAGGCGCCCATTGTAAACGCGCCTGCCGCCATTATAACCTTGTCGTCATAACCCGGCATATCCCAAGGCTCGGGGGTTACAAAGGCGTCAACCGGGGCGCCGCTTTGCATACCGCGGCAAAAGGCAATAAGCCCCTCTGCCGTGCCGAGGGTCACGCATTGAATAATATCCCCGCGTTTATCGTCAGGCTCGGGAGTTACAGCAAAGCCCAAGGCTTTGAAAAGGGCGGATGCGAAAACGGCGGTCTTCATAGCCTCGCCCACAACATGGGGAGCGGAGAAAAGCCCCATATACAGCTCTCTGCTATGCCCAAGTGTTGCTCCCGCCTCGCGCCCGACGCCCGGGCAGGTAAGCCTGTAGGCGCATTTTTCTATAAGCTCGTGTTTACCCGCAATATATCCACCCGTGGGGGCAATTCCACCGCCCGGATTTTTAATAAGTGAGCCTGCAATAATATCCGCTCCAACCTCGCATGGCTCCTGCTTTTCGGTAAATTCGCCGTAGCAGTTATCCACCATTATAATGCTTTTGGGGGAAGTTTCGCGCACTATATCGCACAGCTCGCGTATTTTCTCTATTGTAAGGCTGGGTCTTGTGCTGTACCCGCGCGAGCGCTGAATGTATGCCATTTTGTAGGTATTGGCGGCAAGCTCCTTTTTTATTGCCGCCTTATCGGGCGTACCGTCGGGCAGCAGCGCTATTTCGTGGTATTCAACCCCGAAATCGGCAAGGGAACCGTCGGTTTTTTCGTCAATTCCGAAAACGCCCGTAATGGTGTCGTACGGTCTGCCCGTAAGCACCAAAACCTTATCGCCCGGGCGTAAAAGCCCGAAAAGCGCCACCGTTAAGGTGTGCGTACCCGAAACGAAGTTGTGGCGTATTAAAGAATCCTCCGCGCCCATGGCGTCCGCCATAACGCGCTCTAAAATTTCACGCCCGCGGTCGTCGTAGCCGTAGCCCGTAGAACCTGCAAACGCCGATTCGGTTACGCCGTTTTTAATAAACGCCGAAAGCATTTTAAGCTGATTGTATTCGGTTATATCGTCTGTTTCTTTAAAGCGCGGGGAAATTTCCGCAAGTATTTTTTCATCCAGCTGCGTTAAGCGTTCATCTATATTAAAAAAATTATTTATGTTCACTTTCTCACCTTATAACCGGCTGTGTAAAGCCTTTTAAATCCGTATTTTTCATAAAATCGCACAAGCGGCGGCTTGCAGCATAAAAGCATTTGCCGCCCGCTGTTTTTGCATATTATCGCTTTAAGCGCCTGCCCGCCCTTGCCCTTTTCAAGGCTTGCAAGCCCGCAAAGCAGGGCGTAATTGCCCGTATTAAAAGAAACTGCGGCGCATTTGTTTTTAATTCCCCAAAGTGAAGCCCCACCCCTGTTCAGTCGGCGGCAGTAATCAACCGCAAAGTGGGGGTAATCGGGCACATCTAACCCTGCAGCGGAAAAAACCTCGTAAATATCCTTGCTTGAAAGCCTGTCCCCGATATCGGAAAGCGGGGAAGTATCAATGTAAAGCCCCATTACCTCCGCCGTTTCTGTAGGCTGTATTCCCAGTTTTTCAAACGTCACGCTATCGGTAAAAACCGTTTTGGGGTTAAGCATTTTAATAAACCCGGCAAGCTCCCCTGTATCTCCGCCGCCGTAAGAAACGGTCATATTACCGTCTGACATGGAAATATATGTTTCCGAACCCGTCTGCTGCCAAAAATAAACATCGGGGTCTTCTTTATAGCAATCAAAAAGGCACTTTATTCTTATATACTCCGCAGTCGGTTTTGAAGCCTCGGGCAGAGCGTTTACAAGCTTTATCATTCAATTTCGCCGCTGCAAATGCCTTTAAGCATATATTCCGCAAGC
>URNB01000108.1 GCA_900549055.1 uncultured Oscillospiraceae bacterium | reverse complement strand
TTTAACTCGATTTTATATAATTGCATTTGCTAATGCAATTATTCAGCAGACATTATTTAAAATATTTCACTGCCGAGCGGAACATTTTAATATCATAATTTCCGGGAACGTTTTTGTAAAGGTCGGCAGCATACCTTTCGGAGTGACCCATTTTACCGAACACTCTGCCGTCGGGCGAGGTTATACCCTCAATTGCATAGTAAGAGCCGTTCGGGTTAAAGTGAATATCACTTGCGGCTTCTCCCTTTTCATCCACATACTGCGTAGCGATCTGCCCGTTTTCGGCAAGGCGAAGTATCAGCTCGTCGCTTGCAATAAATCTGCCCTCGCCGTGAGAAATCGGCACACTGTATATATCGCCCACCTCGGTCTCGGCAAGCCACGGAGACTTATTTGAGGCTATACGCGTTCTTACTATTTTTGACTGGTGGCGCGCTATTGTATTGTAGGTAAGGGTCGGGCAGTTCTCATCGGTATCAATTATCCTGCCGTAAGGCACAAGTCCCAGCTTTATGAGTGCCTGAAAGCCGTTGCATATACCGCACATAAGCCCGTCTCTGTTATCAAGCAGGTCGGTCACCTGCTCTTTGACTGCGGCGTTACGGAAAAATGCGGTTATAAATTTTCCGCTGCCGTCAGGCTCGTCGCCGCCGGAAAAGCCGCCCGGAATAAATACCATTTGCGCGGTTTTAAGGCTGTTTGCAAAGTCTTCAACGCTTTTTGCCACATTTTCGGCACTGCGGTTGTTTATAACGAATATTTCAGGCTCTGCGCCTGCGTCGCGCATGGCCTTTGCGCTGTCATACTCGCAGTTGGTACCCGGGAAAACAGGAATTAAAACCTTGGGCTTTGCCGTTTTTACTGCGGGAGAAACGCGATTTTCAGCCGTATAAGAAAATGTCTGCATTTCGGTCTTCGGGTTTTGCTTATTACAGCGGTAAACACTTTCCAGTTTATTTTCATAAATTCCGAGCAGTCTTTCAAGCCTTATTTCTTCGCCGTTATAGGAAATTTTTCCGTCCGCCGTTATTTCGCCGATTTCTGCGGCATCTGCAATATTCTCGGTTACTTCAAGCAAAAATCCGCCGTAGCAATAGCCGAAAATTTCGTTTGCGGTCAGATTATCGGCAAATTTAAAGCCTAACGAATTGCCGAAGCACATCTTCATAACCGCCTCGGCTATACCGCCTACGGTAGGTGTGTAGCAGGTAACCGCCTTGCCCGAGCGCAAAAGCGCGGTTACTCTTTCATAAACATTTAAAAGCGAAGTTGTATCGGGCAGACCGTTTTTATCATAATCGGGCTTTATTAAAACAACCCTATTGCCCGCCTTTTTAAACTCGTTTGATACTATGTTTTCGGTTTTATCGGTTGTAACCGCAAAGGAGACCAAGGTCGGAGGAACATCCAAGCTTTCAAAGCTGCCGCTCATTGAGCCCTTGCCGCCTATTGCCGCCGTTTTAAGCTCGGTTTGCGCCTTTAATGCGCCGAGCAGCGCCGCAAGCGGCTTGCCCCAACGCTTTTCATCTTTGTTAAGGCGCTCAAAATATTCTTGGAAAGTAAGGTAAACATCCTTAAATTCCGCGCCCGTCGCAACCAGCTTTGAAACCGACTCTATAACCGCAAGGTAAGCGCCGTGGTAGGGGCTTTTCTCGGTAATAAACGGGTTGTAGCCCCACGCCATAAGCGAGCAATCGTTTGTGTGCTTTTTCTCTACCGAAATTTTCTGAACCATTGCCTGTATAGGCGTTAACTGGTTTTTACCGCCGAACGGCATAAGCACCGTGCCTGCGCCTATTGTGGAGTCAAACTGCTCTGAAAGCCCGCGCTTTGAGCAAATATTAAGGTCGTCCGCCAATGCAAGATAGTTATCGGTGAAGCCGCCGCTAACCTTTTTCTCATAAGGCTCGGGTTTTGAAACAACGGCGGTAATATGCTTTTCGGCGCCGTTTGAATTTAAAAATTCACGGCTTATGTTAACAATTGCCTTGCCGTTCCAGTTCATTACAAGGCGGGGTTCTTCCGTAA
Source organism: uncultured Oscillospiraceae bacterium (assembly GCA_900549055.1). Lineage (GTDB taxonomy): Bacteria > Bacillota > Clostridia > Oscillospirales > Acutalibacteraceae > UBA737. Next base: position 4,221 of record URNB01000108.1, on the reverse strand, counting down.
CAGTGGCTACGGGCACCGCCTGTAAATTCTCGCTGTCGGCAAGCTTTAAAAATTCTTCAACGTCCGCAGGGGCTACCACAACCGCCATTCTCTCCTGCGATTCGCTTATTGCAAGCTCGGTTCCGTCAAGCCCCTCGTACTTTTTCGGCACGGCGTTAAGGTTTATTTCAAGACCGTCAGCCAATTCGCCTATCGCAACCGAAACGCCGCCCGCGCCGAAATCGTTGCAGCGTTTTATCATACGGCAGGCAGTGGGGTTTCTGAAAAGCCTTTGCAGCTTTCTTTCCTCGGGAGCGTTGCCCTTTTGAACCTCTGCACCGCAGCTTTCAAGCGATTTTAAGGTATGCGATTTTGAAGACCCTGTAGCGCCGCCGCAGCCGTCACGCCCCGTTGAGCCGCCGAGCAGTATTACGGTATCGCCCGGAGCCGGAGTTTCGCGCCTTACATTGCGGGCAGGCGCCGCGGCTATAACCGCGCCAATTTCCATACGCTTTGCGGCGTACCCGTCATGATATATTTCATCCACAATTCCCGTAGCCAAGCCTATCTGATTACCGTAAGATGAATAACCGTCTGCCGCAGTGGTAACAATTTTTCTTTGCGGCAGCTTACCCGGCAGCGTTTCAGATACCTTTTTAAGCGGGTCGGCAGCGCCTGTTACACGCATGGCGCCGTAAACATAGGATCTGCCCGAAAGCGGATCGCGTATTGCACCGCCTATGCAGGTTGCCGCCCCGCCGAACGGCTCTATTTCGGTGGGGTGATTGTGGGTTTCGTTTTTAAAGAGCAGCAGCCAGTCCTCGTCCGCTCCGTCAACATTCACCTTGATTTTAACGGTGCAGGCGTTTATTTCTTCCGATTCGTCCAGCTTTTCAAGGCAGCCCTTGGCTTTTAAATATTTAACCGCAACGGTTGCAATATCCATAAGGCAAACGGGTTTTGTTCTGCCAAGCTCCTTGCGCATTGCAAGATAATCATTATATGCGCTCTGCAGCAGCTCATCCTCGAAAACCGCGCCGTCTATATGAGTTAGGAATGTGGTATGGCGGCAGTGATCCGACCAGTATGTATCAATCATTCTGATTTCGGTCATAGTGGGGTCGCGGTGCTCGGACTTAAAATAATCCTGACAAAACTTAATGTCGTCCGTGTCCATTGCAAGCCCGTATTTACTTACAAATTCGGCAAGCCCGTTATTATCAAGCGAGGTAAACCCGTCAAGCGTTGCCACCGATTCGGGTATATTGTATTTTAATGCAAGCGTTTGCGGCTTTTCAAGCGCCGCCTCGCGCGCCTCAACGGGATTTATAACATACTTTTTAATCGCTTTCAGCTCGTCCGCGGTAATATCGCCGTAAAGCATATAAACCTTTGCCGTGCGGATAAGCGGTCTGTCGCCCCTTGATATAAGCTGAATACACTGCGCGGCGGAATCTGCGCGCTGGTCGAACTGACCGGGAAGATATTCCACGGCAAAAACCGCTGCGCCGTCGTTTTCAAGACACGAATAGGTATTATCAAGCTGCGGTTCCGAGAAAACGGTGTTTACCGCGTAATCGAAAAGCTCTTTTGTTATATTTTCCGCGTCATAGCGGTTAATTACGCGAAGTGAAGTAACGCTTTTTATCTGCAAAAGCGTATTTATATCGTTAAGCAGCGCTCTCGCCTCTGCCGCAAGCTCCTTTTTCTTTTCTGTAAATATACGGTATACCATATCAGTTTTCCTTTCCGGCATTAAGCGCCTTTAAGCCTATATCCCTGCGGTAAAACGCATTTTCAAACGAAATTTTTTCTGCCTTTGCATAAGCCGCGCAGAGCGCCTCTTTAAGCGTGGGGGCGGTTGCGGTAACGCCCAGCACCCTGCCGCCCGAGGTTACAAGCCTGCCGTCCTTATTTTCCGCGCCTGCAACGAAAACGCTGTTCTTTACGCTTTCGTCCATTTTAATTTCAAAGCCCTTTTTGTAAGATACGGGGTACCCACCCGAAGCTATTATAACGCATGCGGCGGCGCCGTTTTTAAAGCGAACCTCGGTATTTTTTAACGTGCCGTTCGTAACCGCGCGCATAACCGTAAAAAGGTCGCTTTCAAGCAGCGGCAGCACCACCTGCGTTTCGGGATCGCCGAAACGGCAGTTGTATTCAATAACCTTTGGACCGTCGGGAGTCAGCATAAGCCCGAAATAAAGGCAGCCCTTAAAGGTGCGCCCCTCTGCGTTCATAGCGTTTACAGTGGGTAAAAAGATTTTTTCCATGCAAAGCTTTGCGATTTCCGGAGTATAATATGGGTTCGGCGCTATTGCTCCCATACCGCCTGTGTTGAGCCCTTTATCCCCGTCCAGCGCGCGTTTGTGGTCCATTGAGGAAACCATGGGAACTACCGTTTCCCCGTCCGTAAACGAAAGCACGGATACCTCGGGACCTGTTAAAAATTCTTCTATAACAATTTTTTCGCCGCTTTTGCCGAAAACCTTATCTTCCATAATATCGCGCACGGCGCGTTTTGCATCTTCCCGCGTTTCGGCAATAATTACACCCTTACCGAGCGCTAAGCCGTCCGCCTTAATAACGGCGGGCAGCGGCGCTGTTTCAAGGTATAAAAGAGCGCTTTCGGGGTTATCGAAAACCTCGTAGGCGGCTGAGGGTATGCCGTATTTTTTCATTAGATTTTTTGAAAAAACCTTGCTGCCTTCAATAATCGCCGCTTTTTTATCGGGTCCGAAACAGGGTATACCCGCCTTTGTAAGCTCATCCACCGCGCCGAGGCACAGCGGGTCATCCGGCGCCACCACCGCGTAATCGATTTTATTTTCGATCGCAAATTTCACCTGCGCCGCTATATCGGTAGCGCCGATATTTACGCAAACCGCGTCCTCGGCAATTCCGCCGTTGCCGGGCAGCGCGTAAAGCTCGGTTATCTCTTTGCTTTCCTTAAGCTTTTTAATAATGGCGTGCTCTCTCCCGCCACCGCCTATAACCATTACCTTCATTTAAAAAACTCCTTATCAGTGGTGGAAAAGCCTCATGCCCGTAAACGCCATTGCAATGCCGTATTTATTGCAGCAATCAATTACAATATCGTCACGAATTGAGCCGCCCGGCTCTGCAATATAGGAAACGCCGCTTTTATGCGCGCGCTCTATATTATCATCAAACGGGAAAAATGCGTCAGACCCTAAAGATACACCCGAAATGCCCGATAAATAATTCTTTATTTCCTCATCGGTCAGCGGCTCGGGACGGGTCTTAAAGTATTTCTGCCATATTCCGTCGGCACAAACATCCTCTTCGTTGCGGTTTATGAAGCCGTCTATAATATTATCGCGGTCGGGACGTCTTATGTCGTCCTTAAACGGCAGCTCAAGCACGCGGTCATACTGCCGCAAAAACCAAGTATCAGCCTTTGAGCCTGCAAGGCGGGTGCAATGCACACGCGACTGCTGCCCCGCGCCCACACCTATAGCCTGACCGTCAAACGCAAAGCAGACCGAGTTTGACTGGGTGTATTTAAGGGTTATAAGCGAAATTATAAGGTCGCGGCGGGCGCTTTCGGGAATATTTTTATTCTCCGTTACAATATTATTAAGCAGTGAATTATCAATTTTAAAATTATTTCTGCCCTGTTCAAAGGTTATGCCGAAAACCTGCTTGCGCTCTGTCGGGTCGGGGATATATTCGGGGTCTATTTCAACTATATTGTAGCCGCCCTTACGCTTTGATTTTAAAATTTCAAGTGCTTCAGGCTCATAGCCGGGGGCTATAACGCCGTCGGACACCTCGCGCTTTATGAGCTCGGCGGTCTTTTTGTCGCACACATCGGAAAGCGCAACCCAGTCCCCGAAGGAACACATACGGTCGGTTCCCCTTGCCCTGGCGTACGCGCAGGCAAGCGGAGAATCATCAAGCCCTTCTATATCATCTACAAAGCAAGCCTTTTTAAGCTTATCGGACAGCGGAATACCAACAGCCGCGCTTGTGGGGCTTACGTGCTTAAACGAGGTGACGGCGGGCAGGCCCAGCGCCTCCTTCAGCTCCTTTACAAGCTGCCAGGAATTAAACGCGTCAAGAAAATTTATGTAGCCGGGCTTGCCGTTAAGAATTTTAATAGGCAGCTCCGTGCCGTTTTCCATAAATATTTTGGCGGGTTTTTGGTTTGGGTTGCAGCCGTATTTCAGTTCAAACTCTTTCATTTTTTATCTCCCGTTTTTATTTATTATCTTATCG
>URNB01000107.1 GCA_900549055.1 uncultured Oscillospiraceae bacterium | reverse complement strand
CCTGTAGCTTTCTGGTTTGGGCGTTTTAATATTTTGACGATATATAAGCATAATCTTTCATTATTTTCAATATTCTGTTTCTGAAAAAAAAGTCCTGTTATCGTATATTTTAGTTCTGTTATTATTTATTTTCATCTTCTTATCTGATAAAGTAAAAAAAAGAGGTTTGTTGGTGGTGGATGCAATGTCTATATTTGAAGCAATTAAGTACTTTTTGAGGAATATTTTAATTTATAGAATACGATCATGAAACAAACTATTTTTCAGAGAAGTTTCCTACCTTTTACTTGTTGCTTATTTTTGTTTATTGCTAATGGCAGTGACATGCAAGCTCAAAAAAGAGTATCTGTCAACCCTATTGTAAGTCCTTCCATTAAGAATGTAGGATGGAGAGATTATAACACAACTATCGAAACTCCATTTTATCTGGAAGACTCCGGTGTAAATAAGTTAACGGCAAATTTGAGGGAAAAGGAGTTGATTTCTGTGCTACCTTCCAGTTATTGTGTAATTTCTAAATTTCAGAAGCGTTCCAATTCCAGTATGATGACATTTAATTTAAAATAAAGTTACAATTATTCATATTTTCGTAATATAAATATTATATTATTATCTTTAAATAAGTGTAGTGCCCGAAAAGGATTGCTGTCGGGCGCGGCACAAGAGTTAAGTGAGGGGAATGCAATGCAATATAAAATACTTATTGTCGATGATGACGCGAACATCTGCGAGCTTTTGCGTTTGTATCTTGAAAAGGACGGCTTTGATACCGTTGTGGCAAACGACGGCGAACAGGCGGTGGAATACGCCTCAAAGTATTCGCCCGACCTTATTTTACTTGATATAATGCTTCCGAAGCTGGACGGCTGGCAGGTCTGCAGGGAAATCCGCAAGACGAGCGAAACTCCCATTATAATGCTGACCGCAAAGGGCGAAACCTTTGATAAAATTCTCGGTCTTGAACTGGGTGCGGACGATTATGTAAGCAAGCCGTTTGACACCAAGGAGGTAATCGCCCGCATAAAAGCAGTGCTTCGCAGAACGAACGACAGTGACAAGGGCTCCCAGATAAGCGAGGTAAGATATGACAAGCTTCGCATTAATCTTACTAATTACGAGCTTGAGGTTAACGGTGTTAAAATTGACACGCCGCCTAAAGAGCTTGAACTGATTTACCATTTGGCAAGCAATCCCAACCGCGTTTATACGAGAGATCAGCTGCTTGATGAGGTCTGGGGCTTTGATTATTACGGTGATTCCCGCACGGTTGATGTTCATGTAAAGCGTCTGCGCGAAAAGCTGGAAAATGTTTCCGATGAATGGTCGCTTAAAACCGTTTGGGGAGTAGGCTATAAATTCGAGGTAAAATAGCTTTATGAAGCTTAAGCTTTTTAAAAAATATTTTTTCACAACCGCGCTGATTATTATTTTCAGTCTTACGGTTATGATGATGATACTTTCATTTGTGCTCAATAATTACCTGGCGCGTTCAAAATACGAAACACTCGGCAAATGCACGGATGAGGCTGCGGATTATATAGCCGAGGCGTCCTCGGGCGATATGAATATGCAGGAGCTTTATAAAACCCTGAACGCTATCTCGGCGGTTTCGGATGTCGATATATTTTTAGCCAACAAGACCGGTGCGGTAGTGCTTTGCAGCTGCGAGGAATGGGGAAAAAACGGCGAGTGCACTCATTCGCAGCATTTAATTCCGGAATCGGAGCTTGCGGCTGATGAAAATGAACCGTTCAGGCTTAAAACCCTGGATGTATATAAAAATCCGCATTATGTGGTTTCAAAGCGGATAACAAGCAGCGGTGGAACTGCGGTCACCGTGTTCAGCGCCGCGCCGCTTTCTTCAATACGGCTGCTAATGTCTACCGTGACAAAGCTTTATTTGTTTTCGGCTGCCATTCCGCTTGTAATAATGTTTTTTGCGCTTTATGCCATGACCTACAGGCTCACGAAGCCGCTCAAGCAAATGTCCGAAGCGGCAAGGGCGATGGCAAAGGGTGATTTTTCAAAGCGCATACCCGTAACGAGCGATGACGAGATAGGAGAGCTTGCGGTTTCATTTAATCAAATGACCAATTCACTGGTGCAGCTTGAGGGAATGCGTAAAAGCTTTGTCGCCAATGTATCGCATGAGCTTAAAACTCCGATGACTACGATAGGCGGCTTTATAGACGGCATTTTGGACGGCACCATAGAGCCGGACAAGCAGAAGTATTATCTCCAGATAGTGTCCGACGAGGTGAAAAGGCTTTCACGCCTTGTTCAATCAATGCTCAGCATGGCGAAGCTTGAATCGGGCGAGTTTGTTTTAAAACCGGAGCTTTTCGATTTCAGGGAGCTGTTATGCACCATAGTCGTAAGTCAGGAACAGCGAATTGAAGCTGCGAAGCTTAATATAACCGGGCTTGATGAGATTCAGAGTATCTCTGTAAACGCCGATAAGGATTTAATCCATCAGGTAATATATAATTTGGTAGATAATGCCGTTAAATTCACAAACGAATCGGGTACAATAGATTTTAAGGCGAAGGCAGACGGCAAAAAGCTCACATTTACGATAACAAATACGGGGAAGGGAATCCCCGAAAGTGAGCTGCCGTATGTTTTTGAGCGCTTCTATAAGGTTGATAAATCCCGCTCCGCGAATAAAAACAGCACGGGTCTCGGGCTTTATATCGTAAAAACAATAGTCAAGGCGCACGGTGGGAGCATAGCCGCGTCGAGCCGTGAAAATCAGTTTACTGCATTCAGCGTTGTGCTGCCGCTCAATAATTAAGGAGAATCATTATGGACGATATGTTTGAAAACAAAAACTCTGCAGACACGGGCAATTCCGAGCCCGGTTTTTCGGAAAAAGCGAAGGAGGACGAGCCTGTAAGCTTTGATGCCCGGCAGCAAAATTTTGACGATACGGCAGAGCCTGTAATGAGCGTGGATGCTCAGGCTGACGGCACTTCGCAGCAGGAACAGCCGAATACGGATGTACAACCGAATTTCTCGGGAATATATAACGACGGCTTTAACACTCCGCCCTGCACAATAAATTATACTCCGATCACTGCTGTTAAGGATTACAAGCCGGTAAGCCGCGGACTCAAATACTTTGCGGCAGTGCTTGCGGGAGTAATCCTTTTGACTGCGGCATCTGCGGGAGGATATTTTCTCGGCAGAAGCAGCGTGCGTTCGGTATCAGGCGGAAACGCAAAGATCGAGCTTGCGGCAAAGCCGGCAAAAACCGATGAAAAGACCGCTGCCGAGGTTTATGAAGATGTTAAGGCGTCGGTTGTCGGAATAATGGTTTACAATACCGCGGGGCAGGGCTCACAGGCAAGCGGCGTTTTCTACAGCAGTGACGGATATATCGTAACGAACGATCATATTTATGCCGAAGTGCCTTCCGCCAAATTCAAGATTTATACTTCGGATAATAAGGAGTATGACGCGCAGTACATCGCGGGCGATCAGGTGAGCGATTTAGCGGTGCTTAAGATTGAGGGCAGCGGCTTTAAGGCGGCGCAGTTTGGAGATTCCGCACAGCTTAATTTCGGCGAAAGCGTGGTGGCTATCGGCAGACCGAGCGATGCCACGGATGATTCGAGTATCACCAAGGGCATAATTTCATCGGTTGGCAGACGCGTGCGCACCACCTCAAATTATTCGGCTAAGCTTATCCAAACCGACAGTGCAATAAACCCCGGCAGTTCAGGCGGCGCGCTTGTGAATATGTATTCGCAGGTGGTTGGCATAACCTCCTCAAAGCTTGCGGGAACGGAATATGATGCCGTAGGGTACGCAATACCCACAAGAACGGTTAAGCGTATCGTGAGCGAGCTTATAAGCAAGGGCAAGGTCGTCAGCCGCGCAAGACTCGGCATTACTTATACCGCCATAAACTCCGTGACTGCCGAAATCAACGGCTACAGCTCGGTCGGTCTGTATGTCGCTTCCGTTTCGGAGGATAGTGACCTGCACGGCAAGGTTGCAAAGGGTGATGTTATAACCCGTATTAATAATATTGAGGTCACAAGCGACGATATTGTACTCGATATAATCGAGGAATGCTCCGCCGGAGATACGATTTCCGTAACGGTGCTTACGAAGGGCGGGGCAGAGAAGACCTTTGATGCAGTGCTCAAGGCGAATACCGGTGAATCCAGCTACAGCACCAAGGCACCCTCAAGCAGCAATTCGGAAAGCGGTAATTCGTCGAGCTCCGGCGGAACATTCGATTTCCCGTTCGGCGAATAATAATGTAATAATGTTTGAAGCTGCCGCAAACGCGGCAGCTTCAATTTTTCAATTTAACAGTTGACAAAGACCGTGGTATTATATATAATAGTTTAGACCGAGGTGTCGCCCGACTGGTAGGGCGCTTGCTTTGGGAGCATAGACGGTGTTCGCACCGTGCAAAAGCGAAAATCGCAGAAAGCCCTTCAACCGTGCGATTTTTGGGCGGTTTGGAAAACAAAAAATAGCGGTCAAAAATGTGTTTGACCACAGATTTGACCACTTACACGACCACAATTTAATAACTATCGGGGTGTAGCGCAGTTGATAGCGCGCCGCATTTGGGATGCGGAGGCCGCGAGTTTGAGCCTCGCCACTCCGACCAAAAATCCTCTGAAACGGCTCGGTTTCAGAGGATTTTTAATGCCTTTAAGCCTTTTCTTTGTCTACTGTATCCCAAATTTTGAGCATTCAATCTGTTGTGGCATTGACAGCATATACTTTCTTGGTTATAATATAAGTAAGCAAATCTAAATACTTTTTGCATTAGTAAAAAGATGATCGACAAATCCTTAGTTAAGCTGTTATAAGGATTGCCCTTTGAGGTTTCAGCAATAGGTTGCCCTATGTGTCGTTCAGAGTATTTGCTTAATAAAAAAGGAGGTCAAATACGGATTATACTTCTTAACTACTTTAGAAAGAGGTATATTTAATGAACAAAACTATGGAGCTTAACAAAGAAACCGCAAATCGATTGTGGGTAAAGCAATTTGGCAAAAGACAAAAGGCTTTTGACTTTGCCGGACGAGAAATTGCCAAAGCTTCCTACAACGACAGAAACAGTAATTTTGGATGGAATGTTGACCACATTCTTCCGGAATCAAGGGGCGGTAAAACCGCAGATCACAATCTAATCTGTTGCAGTATCAAAACCAATGACGAAAAAGCAGATCGCTTTCCTGCTTTCAAAGCAAATGGAAAGCAGTTTGAAATTCAGCGCAGAGAAAATCATTATGAAATCATAGAGAAATCCCGTAAAACTGAAAATCAATACCTTGACGATTCTGTGAATTTTTATGATGTTGCGCAGGGATTAAAATGCTGGAAAAAATGCAAACCAGATGAGCGTGAGGTCTTCGTTGCTTTTGCAAAAATTAAACTTGAAGTATCTTATGGAGAAACTTCTACAATTAATAAATTCCGCGAATTTATTAAAAAAATGTTTGACACCAGTAACATTTACGAAGACCGAAATATTAATTATTCATCATTCGGCTCAACAACAGTTGTTTTTACGATAGTGAATTATAATGTTCCTTCTAAAGAGGACAGTGAGGAATGGTTAAATCTCTGTGTTCTTTTAAGCACCTATCGTGATTATCTAATAAAAAAAACGGCTATTAATAAATTACAGATTCTTTGTGGAATTTTCTGCTATGAGAACGAATCGCAAATGCGTTCTGCTATTTGCAATGATATTATTGCTAACCATAATATGATCTTTAATGAAAATCTTATGGTTAACGAGTTGATAAAAATTAATACAAGTGCAAATAAAGAGCTCGTTGACGCACAACCCATTTGTAGAATGACAATGTCATGTAGACCAGATATCAGATGGTATCCATATAATCTTGTTTTTACAAAGTTATCGGCAAATTTACAAAAACGCATAGACAATTAACAGTATATTCCAATGGCCTCTAAAGAGATGCCGGGCAACAGACATTTCATTTTTTCAGAATTTACACCGCCACGGATTTTGTTTCCGTAGCGGTGTTTTCTTATGCTGACTGCTCTGCCTTGATCCGTTCCTTTTCAGCTTTAATTTGTGCCTTGACCTCTGCAATCATTTCCGCGAGCTTTTCTTCGCATTCCTCGCGCGTTTTCGCGTAGATATTATGACTTTCACGCTTTCCGTAGGCGTTGGTCGGCGTGTACCGTCCCTCGTAGAGGTGGTCGTTAATCATGGTGACACAACCCGTCCCAGGCTTTCGTATTTTGGGCTTGTACGGCGTGATAGCCTGAATTTCGTTGATGATAAGGCGCAAAACGGTCAGCGA
>URNB01000106.1 GCA_900549055.1 uncultured Oscillospiraceae bacterium | reverse complement strand
ATGTAAAAGGCGTGCTTGATTGCGAGGTGTACCCCGGAATACCCGCGCTGCTTGAAAAGCTGCAAGGTGCGGGGAAGAAAGCGGTGCTTGCAACCTCAAAGCCGGAAAAATTCGCAAAAATTATATTGGAGCATTTCGGGCTGTCGAAATATTTTTATTTTATAGGCGGCGCAAGCTTTGACGACACGCGCAATGAAAAATATCAGGTAATAGAATACGTTATAAACGCCTGCGGCATAAAAGACAAAACGGCCGCCGTTATGGTGGGCGACCGTTTTCACGATATAGAGGGGGCTAAATTTAACGGAATAGCGACTGTCGGCGTGCTTTACGGCTTCGGAAACAGAAAAGAGCTTGAAAACGCGGGAGCCGACGCTATAGCCGAAAGCGTTTCGGCGCTTGAAAGCATTCTGCTTTAAAAATTTATAATGTCTAAATGTTCAAGCAGAATTTTTATACCTATTAAAATAAGTATTATTCCGCCGGCAATTTCCGCCTTGCTTTTGTATTTCAGACCGAAAACATTTCCAACCTTAAGCCCTATGCCCGAAATAATAAAGGTTATGGCGCCTATAAAGCACACTGCGGCTATAATATTTACATTCGGCAGCAGCGCAAAGGTTATGCCTACGGCAAGCGCGTCAATGCTTGTGGCAACCGCCAGCACCGCCATTGCCGATACGCCGAAGGACGAATCGGTGGTTTCGGTGTCCTTTGAAAAGCCTTCCTTAAGCATATTTCCGCCTATAAACGAGAGCAGCACAAAGGCGACCCAGTGGTCATACCTTGTTATATATTTTTCAAAGGTTGAGCCTAAAAGGTAACCGATAGTGGGCATAAGCGCCTGAAAGCCGCCGAACCACGCGCCGATTATTAAATAATGCTTCGGTTTCAGCTGCCGCGTGGACAGCCCCTTACATACCGAAACGGCAAACGCGTCCATTGAAAGCCCCACCGCAATTAAGAAAAGCTCAACAATACCCATAAAAATTACCCCCGATAAAAAAAGACCCGTGTGCCGCGCGGCACCGAGTCTCGTTATTTAATACAAGCCGGGCAATAAATGCCGATATGTCGACTTGCAACGCGCTTTATGCGCGCCACTACTCCCTCAAGTCATTAAGATATTAACACATCGGTCTGCTTTTGTCAAGGAAAACAGCATGGCGGCGGCAAAAACTTTAAATTTCCTGCCGCTCACTATTGACAAAAATCACATATTCGTGTATAATTGTATACAATGATACCGACGGAGGGTGAATACATTGCTTGAAATATCGAGTAAAACAAATTTACTTGAACAGGATAATTACAGATATTCCCTGCAGGATGTGGCGGAGCCGAACCTGTACAGGGATTTTTATACATATGAGGATGTGCCGCGCGTTGCGTTTAATCACCGCAGAGTGCCGATGGGTATGCCGAAGGATATATGGATAACCGACACATCTTTGCGCGACGGTCAGCAGTCGGTTGAGCCGTACACGGTTGACCAGATCGTTAATCTTTACAAGCTTATGTCGAAATTGGGCGGACCTTACGGGATTATCCGCCAGACCGAATTTTTCGTTTACAGTAAAAAGGACCGGGAAGCAATCGAGAAATGCCAGTCTTTGGGGCTTAAATTCCCCGAAATTACCACATGGATCAGAGCCAGCAAGGAAGACTTCAAGCTTGTGCGCGACCTTGGAATCAGGGAAACGGGAATTTTGGTTTCCTGCAGCGATTATCATATTTTCAAAAAGCTTAAAAAGACCCGCGGCGAGGCTATGAAAATGTACCTTGAGGCGGTATCGGAAGCGTTCGAGGCGGGCGTTATGCCGCGCTGCCACCTTGAAGATATTACAAGGGCGGATTTTTACGGATTTGTAGTGCCCTTTGTAAACGAGCTTATGAAAATGTCGGCGCAGGCAAAGATACCTGTAAGAATAAGGGCGTGCGATACTATGGGTTACGGCGTGCCGTACCCCGAGGTTGCGCTTCCGCGCAGCGTGCCGGGCATAATTTACGGCTTGCAGCATTATTCGGATGTGCCTAGCGAAATGCTCGAATGGCACGGGCACAACGATTTTTACAAGGCGGTTGCAAACGCCTCTACCGCGTGGCTTTACGGCGCTTCGGCGGTAAACTGCTCGCTGCTCGGCATAGGAGAGAGAACGGGCAATATTCCGCTTGAAGCAATGGTTATGGAATACGCCTCGCTCCGCGGCTCGCTTGACGGCATGGATACAACGGTCATAACCGAAATAGCCGAATATTTCAAAAAGGAAATGGGCTATAAAATACCGCCTATGACCCCGTTTGTAGGAAAAAACTTCAACGTTACAAAGGCGGGCATACATGCCGACGGGCTTTTAAAGGACGAGGAAATTTACAATATTTTTGATACCGAGAAGATACTCAACCGCCCCGCCTCTGTTTCGGTAGGTAAAACCAGCGGACTTGCGGGAATTGCCTACTGGATAAACCACAATTACGGCTTAAAGGGTGAAAACGAGGTTGATAAAAAAGACCCCGCGGTTATCGCCCTTAAGGATTGGGTAGATACGGAATATCAAAACGGCAGACAGACCGCTATATCCGACGGCGAGCTTGAAAGGCATTTAAAAGAGCTGTCGGACGGAAGATTTTAGTTTGCCTAAGGAGAAAGAATTATGATTGAACATAAAACAATATCCCTTGCAGATCAGGTATTCGATCATCTTGAAAACGATATTTTAAGCGGCAAATATCAGCGCGGCGAAATTCTGACCGAGAGCAAATTAAGCGCGGAGTTGGGAGTCAGCCGCACCCCGATACGAGAGGCGCTGCGCCGCTTGGAGCAGGAGCACATTATAGAGGAATCGGGAAAGGGCTCTGTAGTTATCGGTATTAACGAAAAGGATCTTGAGGATATTTTTATGATACGCAAGAGCCTTGAATGCCAGGTTGCGGCGCTTGCGGCGAAGAACCGCACAGAGGAGCAGCTGAAGCAGCTGCGCGAGGCGCTTGAATTTCAGGAGTTTTACCTGAATAAAAAAGACCCCGACCAAATAAAGCTGATGGACAGCCGCTTTCACGAAACGCTTTATAAATTAAGCGGCAGCACCGCGTTTTATGATACCCTCGTGCCGCTGCACAAGAAGATTCAGAAATACCGCCGCGCTTCTGTTACAAATTCAAGTCGCGCGGAAGCGTCTGTTGCGGAGCATCGCAAAATTTACGAGGCTATTGAGGCAAAAAACACCGCTCTTGCCGCAAAATATGCGTCGGAGCATGTTGAAAACGCTTATAAACACATTATGAGAAAGGACTAATAATTATGGGCTACACTATTGCACAGAAAATTATTAAAGCGCATATGCTCTCGGGCGATATGACCGTGGGCAGCGAGGTTGCGCTTAAAATCGACCAGACACTGACGCAGGACGCTACGGGCACCATGGCGTATCTTGAATTTGAAACCATGGGGCTTGACCGCGTTAAAACCGAGCGCAGCGTGGCTTATATAGACCACAACACTCTGCAATCGGGCTTTGAAAATGCCGACGACCACCGCTACATTCAGTCGGTTGCCAAAAAGCACGGCATTTACTTTTCGCGCCCCGGCAACGGCATTTGCCACCAGGTGCATTTAGAGCGTTTCGGCAAGCCCGGCAAGACACTTATCGGGTCGGACAGCCACACCCCCACAGGCGGCGGCATAGGCATGCTTGCCATGGGCGCGGGCGGACTTGACGTGGCGGTTGCCATGGGCGGCGGCGCTTACTACATTACAATGCCCAAAATGTACAAGGTAAATTTAAAGGGTAAATTAAAGCCTTTTGTTACCGCGAAGGATATAAGCCTTGAAATTCTGCGTATACTCTCGGTTAAGGGCGGCGTGGGCGCCATAATCGAGTGGGGCGGCGAGGGTATAAAATACCTTTCCGTGCCGGAGCGCGCCACCATTACCAATATGGGCACTGAGCTCGGCGCTACCACATCAATCTTCCCGTCCGATGAGGTTACAAAGAAATTCCTTGAAGCAGAGGGCAGAGGAGAGGATTATACAGAGCTTTCAAGCGACGCGGACGCGGTTTACGATAAGGTAATAGATATTGACCTTGATGACTTAAAGCCGCTTATAGCATGTCCTCACAGCCCCGACAATATCGTAACGGTAGAATCCTTAAAGGGCACAAAGGTTGACCAGGTCTGCATAGGCTCCTGCACCAACTCTTCACTTTTTGATATGCTGAAGGTTGCGGCGCTTTTAAAGGGCAAGACCATTTCGCCCAATGTCAGCCTTTCAATTTCTCCCGGCTCTAAACAGGTGCTTTCAATGCTGGCGGATTGCGGCGCGCTTTCAGATATATTAGCAAGCGGAGCAAGACTGCTTGAATGTGCCTGCGGGCCCTGCATAGGTATGGGCTTTTCGCCTAATTCCGCGGGTGTATCATTACGCACCTTTAACCGCAATTTCTTAGGTCGCAGCGGAACTAAGGACGCAAGCGTGTACTTAGTTTCCCCCGAAACCGCGGTTGCCGCGGCGCTTACGGGCGAAATTACCGACCCGAGACTTTTAGGTGAAGAACCGCAGATTACAATGCCTGCTGCCTTCAAGATAGACGACAGCGCTGTAATTCCTCCCGCAACACCCGAGGAAGCCAAGGATTTAGAGGTTCTGCGCGGACCGAACATTAAGCCTTTCCCGAAATCGGAACCGCAGACCGATACCCTTTCAGCCGAGCTTGTGCTGAAAGTCGGTGATAACATAACCACCGACCACATTATGCCAGCAGGCGCTAAAATATTGCCTTACCGCTCAAATATTCCGCACCTTTCGCAGTTCTGCTTTGCGGTATGTGATGAGACCTTCCCCGAGCGCGCAAAGGCACTGGGTAAGAGCATAATTGTAGGCGGCAGCAACTACGGTCAAGGCTCATCGCGCGAGCATGCGGCGCTTGTGCCCATGTATTTGGGCGTTCGCGCGGTCATTACAAAGAGCTTTGCGCGTATTCATGTTGCAAACCTTATAAACGCGGGAATTATGCCGCTTACCTTTAAAAATCCCGATGAATACGATAAGCTTAACCAATCAGATAAATTAACGCTTACAAATGTGTTTGCGGGAATGGACAGCGGCGAAATAATGCTGAAGGATGAAACCACGGGCGATGAAATACCGCTTGTATGCTCCTTTACCGAGCGTCAGAAAGCAATTCTCAAAGCAGGCGGACTGCTTGAATATACCAAAAAGGAAGGCTGATATAAAATGGAAAAATATATTGACGCGGCGGTTGAACAGTTCCGCACACTTTTAAACGAGCAGATTGCGCGCGAGCGCAAAATGGAGCAGGATAAGCGCTACACCGATTATAAAAAGCTTGATAAAATTATAATCGGTATTTGCGGCGGCGACGGCATCGGGCCGATAATTTCCGCCGAATCCGAGCGTCTTCTGCAGTTTATTTTAAAGGACGAAATTGCGGCGGGCAAAATTGAGCTGCGCACCATTGAGGGGCTTACCATTGAAAACCGCATTGCGCACAATCAGGCAATACCCGATGATGTTTTAGCCGAAATCAAGGCTTGCAACGTTATTCTTAAAGCACCCACCACCACGCTGAAAGGCGGCACGCTTGAAAGCGCAAACGTGGCAATGCGCCGCGAGCTTGATTTATACGCTAACGTTCGCCCCGTAGCCGTGCCCGAGCTTGGAATTGACTGGACATTCTTCCGTGAAAACACCGAGGGCGAGTATGTTCTCGGCAGCCGCGGCGTCGAAATTCCCGATACCTTGGCTTTCGATTTTAAGGTTACCACCAACGAGGGCACAAAGCGCATTGCGCGCGCCGCTTTTGAGTACGCTAAGAACAACGGCAAAACCAACGTTGCAATAGTTACAAAGGCTAACATTATGAAGAAGACCGACGGCAAGTTCTCCGAGCTTTGCCACGAGGTTGCGAAGGATTACCCAGGCATTACCGCCGAAGACTGGTACATTGATATTATGACCGCGAACCTTGTAAACGAGCGCGTAAGAAGCAACTTCCAGGTGATTCTTCTGCCGAACCTTTACGGCGATATTATTACCGACGAGGCAGCGCAGATACAGGGCGGCGTAGGCACGGCGGGCAGCGCCAATATAGGCGACGTTTACGCCATGTTCGAGGCTATTCACGGCTCCGCACCGCGTATGATAGAAACGGGCAGGGGAGCATATGCTAACCCCACCAGTATGTTCAAGGCAACCGAAATGCTGCTGCGCCACATCGGCTTTACCGAAAAGACGGATAAGCTGAATAAAGCGCTCCACATCTGCACCGAGGTTGATAAAAAATATGTTATCACCGGTCATGAGGACGGCGCTACCTGCTCGCAGTTCGGAGATTACCTTATGGCAACGATTGAGCAGCTGTAAGAAATTTCCGTCATAGCTTACGCATGACACCCGCTGACTGCGGCGGTCACCTTTTGTTGTTTCATGACATTTTCCCCGCACTGCGGGGACATCCTTCACTTACACAGAGGAACTGTCGATGCGGCTGACTGAGGTGTATTAATCTGATGTCCGCCGTCTAATATCTATCGTATAAAGCATAAACCTGCCGCTGTCGGTTAACCGACAGCGGCAGG
>URNB01000105.1 GCA_900549055.1 uncultured Oscillospiraceae bacterium | reverse complement strand
TGCTTGAGGATATTTCATATATGCGGGATATTCGCGGCAATGTAGTTATTTTGGCGGGCGAGCAAAGGGCGGCGCAGGTGTTAAACGCCGAGCTTTGCGAGCGCGGGGTAAAAAGCGTTTATACCCTGAGTGCCGATACCGCGCCCGCGGGCGTTACGGTAATACCGGGCGGGCTTTCGGCAGGTTTTGAAATACCCTCGCAAAAATTTATGCTAATAACCCATAGGTTTATAGCGCCCGAGGGTAAAAAGCATAAACGCAAGCACAAGGCGGGGCAGGAGATAGGCTCGCTCGATGAGCTTAAAAAGGGCGATTACGTTGTGCACGAGGCGCACGGAATAGGCATATTTGACGGCATTAACCGCATAACTCAAGGCGGGGTTACCAAGGATTATATAAAGATAAAATACGCTAAAAGCGATGTTTTATATGTCCCTGTAACGCAGCTTGATTTGGTTTCAAAATACATCGGCGCGGCTGAAAACGGCGGGGTTAGACTTAACCGCTTAGGCGGCAGCGAATGGCAGAAGACCCGCAAGCGCGTTAAGGCAGCGGTTAAGGATATGGCAAAGCAATTAACGGCACTTTACGCAAAGCGTATGGCGGTAAAGGGCTATGCTTTCAGCCCCGATACCGATTTGCAGAACGACTTTGAACGCCGCTTTGAATATGAAGAGACCGACGATCAGCTGCGCTGCATTAACGAAATAAAGCACGATATGGAGCGCGAAACGCCTATGGACAGGCTGCTTTGCGGCGACGTGGGCTTCGGCAAAACCGAGGTTGCGCTGCGCGCGGCTTTCAAGTGCATAAGCGAGGGCAAGCAGTGTGCGCTGCTTGTTCCCACAACCATACTTGCAATGCAGCACTATAACACAATAATCCGCCGTTTCGGGGAAATGCCCGTATCGGTAGGGCTGCTCAACCGCTTTGTCTCGCCTAAAGAGCAGGCAAGGGTAATAGCCGACCTTAAATGCGGCAGGCTCGATATGGTGGTAGGTACGCACAGGCTTATTTCAAAGGACGTAAGCTTTAAAAACATAGGGCTTGTAATAATAGACGAGGAACAGCGCTTCGGCGTGGCGCAAAAGGAGAAACTTAAAGAGCAGTACCCGTTTGTGGATATTCTGACCTTAAGCGCCACCCCGATACCGCGAACGCTTAATATGGCGCTTTCGGGGCTTAGGGATATGTCCTCAATAGACGAGGCACCGGGGGACAGGCACCCCGTGCAGACCTATGTGCTTGAATACAATTTAGGCGTTATAACCGACGCGATAAATAAGGAAATTCGCCGCGGAGGACAGGTTTATTACCTGCACAACCGCGTTGAAAGCATTGAGCGCTGCGCAGGGGTGCTTAAAGCAAAGCTGCCCGATATAAATATAGGCATAGCCCACGGGCAGATGAGTGAGGACGAGCTGACAGACGTGTGGCAGCGGCTTATTGAGCACGAAATCGATCTGCTTGTTTGCACAACTATTATAGAAACGGGCGTTGACGTGCCTAATGCTAATACTCTTATAATAGAAGAGGCTGACAAAATGGGCTTGGCGCAGCTGCACCAGCTGCGCGGGCGCGTGGGGCGTTCGCCGCGGCGGGCGTATGCGTATTTCTGTTTCAGGCGGAATGTTCAGTTATCGGACGTAGCGTCAAAGCGGCTTGAGGCAATACGCGAGTTTACCGAGTTCGGCTCGGGCTTTAAAATTGCAATGCGCGACCTTGAAATACGGGGCGCGGGCAGCATTTTGGGCGGCGAGCAGCACGGCAATATGGAGGCGGTGGGGTACGATATGTACCTGAAACTCCTATCGCAGGCAGTGAACGAGGAAAACGGTCAGCCCGAAACAGAGGATATGCCCTGCACGGTAGACCTTAATATTTCGGCGCATATACCCGAAAGCTACATTGAATCATTACCCGCAAGGCTTGGAATTTACAAGCGCATAGCCGCCATAAGAACGGATGATGATGTAAGCGACGTTATTGACGAGCTGTGCGACCGTTTCGGCGAGCCGCCGCAGGCGGTTATGGGGCTTATAGACGTGGCAATACTGCGCAGTAAAGCGGCAGCTGCCGATATTTGCGAGATTACAGGAAATGCCAACACCGCAATACTGCACATAAACTCAATAAAGCCCGAGGCGGTAGCAAAGCTTTCGGAGCATTTCGGCTCAAGATTTTCGCTTAACGCCGCGTCTACGCCTGTTTACACGGTGCGAATGCGTGCGGGGCAGAAGATGTCAGACTTGGCTGCAGAGCTTGCAAAAGCACTTTAATGCAAAAGTTTACAATTTTTTGTAGACATTTGAGCTTATATGGTATATAATTAATTTAATATGTATTTTTACTCTTTATGGAGGAATAGAAAAATGAAAAACATCAAAAGAATTATTGCCGCTGCTTTGGTTTCGGTAATGGCGCTCGGCTTTACCCCCCTGCCATAAAAAGGACGAAACGGCAGTAACAGTCGGCAAGGTCAATTTTACATCGGCTTATTATATGTGCGCGCTTATAAATGCCGATTCCGAGGCAAAGTCAAAGGTGAAGGAAAGCCTGTCTGACAGTAAATCCTCAACCGATATCGATTATTATTCAAAAAAGGTTGAGGATAAGGATTTCGTTAAGTGGGTAGAGGATACCGCGCTTAAAAACCTTAAGAAGATTGCGGCTTATAAAACTCTTTGCGAGGAAAATAAGCTTGAAATTTCCGAGGATGACAAAAAGAACGCCGAAACCTATGCAAACTATTATTGGTCAAATTACGGCTATTCCTCTTACTTTGAACCGAACGGCGTAGGTGAGAATACCTACAAGCAGTACATGCTCGATTCCTATTATTCAAGTGTTTACTTTGAGCACCTTTATTCCAAGGGCGGCACAAAGGAAATAGCAGCCGATGAGGTTAAAACAAAGCTTTATGATAATTTCGTAATTGCGGATATGCTCCAGGGCAGCTTTTCGGGCAAGACTGATGATGAAAAAACCGAGATTAAAAATAAATTTAATACTTACCTTGAAGATTTAAAGAGCGGTAAAAAGACCTTTGAGGCGGTTTATAAAGAACAAAACGGCTCAACCGACAACAACTCAAGCACCTCGACCGAGAAAAAACAGCCTAAAGATAAGTATGCCAGCATTTTAGGCTCGAAGGATACATCCTATTCGTCGGATCAGTATGACACCGTAAAGGCTATGGCAACGGGTGAAGTTAAGCTTATTGAGCTTGCCGATAATGCAGGGCTGATACTTGCGGTGAAGCAGGATATTAAGGCAGACGATTACTATATCGACACGCTTGACCTTGCGAGCCGACACCTTATTGCCGATGATGATTTCGATAAGGAAATCACCGATTACGCAAATAAAATGGACTGCAAGGTAAACGATTACGCCGTAAAGCAGTTTAAGGTTAAGAAGATCAAAGAGCCGAACAAATCGTCAAACAGCTGATAACAGGGAAAAAGACTCCTGCGGAAGAGGCAGTGCAAAAGTCCTCTGCCGCGGGAGTTTTTTTCGGTCGGTATATACCGAAAAGGAGCGGCGGGAAAATTGAACGCGAAAGAAAAATCGCAGGAAAATAAAACCGGGGATATCCCGCGCGGCGGCAGACTTGCCGATTATGTATATCACTATCTGTCGCCTCTCGGCGGAATTACCTTATCAAGCAACGGAACAGAGCTTACCGGGCTTTGGTTTGACGGGCAAAAATATTTCGGAAATACGCTTGCAAAGGAATATGCGGAACAGGCGCTGCCGATTTTTGAACAGACGGTTCGTTGGCTTGATACATACTTTAGAGGGAAAGCGCCCGATTTTACCCCGCCGATTTTGATGAAAACAACGCCGTTCCGTAAAGCGGTGTGGAAAATTATGCTGGAAATTCCTTTCGGGCAAACAATGACCTACGGCGAAATTGCGGACAGGCTTGTAAAGCAATATGGGCTTTCAAAAATGTCTGCGCAGGCTGTAGGCGGTGCCGTGGGGCATAATTCCGTTTCGCTTATCATCCCGTGCCACCGTGTGGTCGGCACAAACGGCAGTTTAACAGGATATGCCGGCGGTATTGATAAAAAGGTGCGGCTGCTTGAATTGGAAAAAGCGGATATGTCCTCGCTTTTTGTGCCGAAAAAGGGAACAACCGTATAATTTTATCAACGGAAATACCTCCCCGAACGCAGGGGAGGTGTTTTTTATGCAAACAAAAGCTTTTCTTTTATTCGACGACTAATGCCCGATTCGGTATGCCCTTGGGGATACCGAGGAAAGCTTTTTAAATTGCGTTGAAAAATGCTCGGAGCTTTGGAAGCCGAGTGAGGCGGCTATCTGCTCAATCGGCAAATCTGTTTCGGTAAGCAGCATTTTGGCTATTTCGTGTTTTTTTTCGTTTATATAGGTATGCGGCGTTACACCGTAGGTGCGCTTAAATGCCTTGATCACAAAATCCTTTGAGCGTCCTATTTTGTCGGCAAGCTCCTGAATGGAGTATATCTTGTTGGGGGTGTTATCTATAATGCCCTTTATAACGGTGGCGTCGTCGACCTCAAGCGTGTTGTCAAAGCTGCGCTGGAGTCTTATGAAAATTCTGTGGACGAGCGACGCAAACAGCTCCTGGCGAAGGTCTTCGTTCATATCGGTCTTGGCGCAGTTATACATTTCCAAAAACAGATCCTTTGTATTACTGTCCTGAAAAACATATTTCAGCTGCAGATGATATCGGTCAATAAGCAGCGATGGCAGATTGCCCCTGATATTAATAAAGTATTTTTCCCACGGATTGCTGCTGCCGGTGTAGTATATGTGATCGGAATAAAGCGGCAGAAGATAAACATCCCCCGCTTTAGGGTGATAGGTGGTGCCGTTGACCTTAAGAGTCCCCGTGCCCTTTGTGACGAATTCAAGCACGGTCACATCCGACTCCTTGCGAGCCTGATAATATGAGGAATCGCAGTGCGAAAAGCCGACAAGCTCGCCGTGGAAGGGAGAAAGACTGTTCGCCCATCTGAAATAATGCTTATCTTCCCACATGAACATTCACCTCACTGTGTTTATACTTTAATTATATTTACAAATTACACAATAGTCAAGATTTCTTTTAAAACTTCTTTTTTAAAGGTTTTTAATTATTATTTGCATTGTCTTTTTTCTCTCCATAGTGTAAAATCAGTATAGATGATAGGATAGTTTTTGTGAAATCTGCATTTCAAAACGCCGATTATCGGACGAATTTATTTGTTTTATCTTGCGATTTTACTTTTTTCGGGAATTTGCGAAAATCTTAAAAAATAATTTTTTTAGAAATTTATGGAGGTTATGCTAATGAGTTCCAAAATTAAAATCACAGCCCTTTTCGCAGCCGCGGTTCTGATTGTATCTGCCGCCGGCTGCAAGCATGACAGCGGCAAAGAGGAAAGCAGCGCGCCTGCCGTTTCGGATAATTCGGGCAGCAGCCAAAGCACTGAGGAGGTTTTGCCCGAAAATCAAAGGGTGACCGAGAAATTTGAGGATACAAAGCTCGGCAAGTATAAGTATGTGTGGGGCGATGAATTCAATACCGATACGCTCGACCTCAGCAAATGGATTATTGAATCCCACAGCAGTTCGGGTCGGGATAAGCTGACATTTGAGCAGGGCGATGAAAATTTATCTAAGGTCTTCAAGATTCAAAACGGCGCGGCGAGCTTAATATTTCAGCGTTGGTACGACCAGACAAATACGCTTATCCAGTACGCAGGTCCCGCTGAATTGATGACAAGACCTACAATGAGTTGGCAATACGGCTATCTTGAGGTGAGATTGAGAATGAGCTTCAGAAAGGACGGCAACGCCATTTGGATGGCCAGCGGGGACGCGCTGAATTCAAATAAGGACGCCTATTGCGGGCTTGAGGTCGATGTTTTCGAGACGCTGGCTTCCACCGATTCGGTGACGCCGAATATACACCTTTGGTACAAGGACGGCAGACACACCGATATTAACGGATATGTGTATAACGGAAAGCCGATCAAATATACCTTTGCGAATTCCTATAATCTTGCGAAGGAATTCCATGTGTACGGCTTTGAGTGGACGCCGAGCGAAATGGCAATGTATGTTGACGGCGAGAAGTATTGGACGCTCGATACCACAAAGAGCTTTGACGACGACCCGGATATTTCGGTTTACAATCAACCGATTTATTTAATGCTTGCCACCGGAGCGTTTACACCGCTGAATACATGGCATACATATGCCGGCGATGAAATTGACAACACAAGCCTGCCGCTTGATTATTCGGTGGATTATGTAAGGCTTTATCAGGATTCCTCGGTCAAAGGAACACAGCTGAACATTGCACTGATAAATGTAAACGCTTTGACCGGCAGTAAGGATACATTGATAATGGCAAACTGAATAAACAGGATCAGGAAAAACACTTTGAGGAAATCTGGATTTTCCTTCAGGTGTCCAAAGATCCGGAAACCATCGTCTCTCACATTGAAACCATTGAACAGTGCACTGGCAATAAACAGAACAAAATAGGAAGTAAGGAACTGCTTATCAGTCTCGAAAAAGCTTCTTGTCCAGCCTGATGTCAGATAAAATAAACTGAGTACCGTTAACCAGATTCCCATAATACCGATCTGATACATCATAGAACGGCTGACCAGCGGATCGGTCCGCTTTCTGGGTGCTTCATCCATATAT
>URNB01000104.1 GCA_900549055.1 uncultured Oscillospiraceae bacterium | reverse complement strand
GCAAACTCGTCTTGAAGGTTCGACGCCCGCAATATCCGCCGCGGTGGTGCCCTCAAGCACTATTGCCGCGTCTGGCGCTACGGTGTAAGCCGCCGCCTTTGCACCGCGAAGACCTACTTCCTCCTGAACCGAGAAAACAGCGTAAAAATCATACTCCGCCTCTTTTAAAAGCATAGAGATAAGCACCGCGCAGCCGATTCTGTCATCAAGCGCCTTTGATTTTATTTTATCGCCCGCGTCGGTATATTCCCCGCAAATCACGGCGCGGTCACCGGGGGAGACAAGCTTTAAAGCATCTTCTTTAGAGGAAGCGCCTATGTCGATATAAAGCGAGTGCGGGTCGGGCAGCTTTTTGCGCTCATCATTGGAAATCAAGTGTATAGGCTTGCCCGAAATAACGCCGTTTATGCCGTTTACCTTAACGCGGCGGAACATAAGAATTGATGTGTCAATTCCGCCCACGGCGGAAAATTTCAAAAAACCGTCGTCCGTAATATATGTTATTATTAAGCCTACCTCGTCCATATGCGCGTCAAGCATAACCTTTTTAGCGGGTGTTTTTTTGCCCTTTTTAAAGGCTATAATGCTGCCGAGCGGGTCAATTTTGTATTCGCAGTGATTTTCTATTTTACCTATAATATAGTCTCTTACCGCCGTTTCGTCACCCGAAACAGCGCAGAGAGTGCACAGCTCCTTTAAAATTTCAAGCATTTAAAAGCCCTCCCGACAAAATGTATTTTGCGAGCAGTTCGGCAGAGCTTTCAATGTCCGTAAGGCTTACTGTTTCAACCTCTGTGTGCATATTGCGCAGCGGAATTGAAACGGTGCAGGTTTTAGCGCCGCTTTCGGCAACCGAGAGCACGTCCGCGTTGGTTCCCGTTCTGCCGCCCATAACTTCGGGGGCGTATGCAATTCCGTTTTCCGCCGCCACCTTGCAAAGCTTTTTTGAAACGCCGCTGTCAAGCACAGGGGAAAAGCCTATCATAGGTCCGCCGCCTAATTTGCCGCATTCCTCCGCCGATATTCCTATACCGTCCCCGAAGGTAACGTCAACCGCCATCACCTCATCGGGGCGTATACCGAAGGATGCCGCGGCGGCACCGCGCATACCAAGCTCCTCTGCATCGCTGAAAAGCAACACCGCGTTGCAGGGCAGTGGTTTGTCAGCCAGTAATTCCGCCGTTTTTAAAAGGCAGGCAACGCCGGCGCGGTCATCAAACGAGCGGCCTGTTACAAGCCCGCCCGAAAGCTCGGCAGGCTCTGCGGAAAATGTAATGTAATCGCCGAGGGACACTAAATCTTTAGCTTTGGTGCCCAGCATTGTATCAAGCTTTATGCTTGCTATGTCGGAATATTCCGTCTCCCCGCTTGCAAGGTGCGGCGGGGTGCTGCAAAAAACAGCGGGAATATTCTTTTTTCCGTGCACCGTAACGGCACGGGCAGGCAGCGCGCGCAGATCTATGCCGCCGCAGCAGGCAGCGGTAATGAAGCCCTCGTCGTCAATGTCGGTAACGGTGAACGCCACCTGGTCTATGTGCGCATCAAGCAAGACGGTGTAATCGGCGGCGCCTTTTATTTTTCCTATAACCGCGGCGCCGCGCCTTTCAACCTCCGCATATTTTTTAAGCTCCTCGGCGGCGTAATCAGCCGCATCGTGTACAGCCCCTACCGAATCAAGGCTTGAAAGCTTAAATAAAACCTCTTTAATATTCATTGCAGCTTATTTACCAGGTCCTTATAGTAATTTCCGCGCGCTGCAAAATTCGGGAACATATCAAAGCTGGCGCAGGCGGGGCTAAGGGTTACAATATCGCCTGAAACGGCGTCCTTATGCGCGGCTGCAACCGCCTCGTCAATATTTTTAACCCTTACAATTTCCGGCTCGCCATTGTAGTTTTTATCGGCGCGGATGCATTTTTCGATCTTTTCGGCGGTATTTCCGCACAGGTAGAGCTTTTTAACCTTTTCTATAATGTAAGGTATCATAGGCTCAAATGGTATGTGTTTATCATACCCGCCCGCTATAAGCAGCACCTTACGGTCAAAGGCTTTAAGTCCCGCTATTGTGCGGGTGGGGCTTGTGGCTATTGAATCGTTGTAATATTTAACGCCGTCAAGCTCGCGGACAAATTCAATTCTGTGCTCAACACCTTTAAACTCATGCGCCACGCGTTTTATTGAGTCCATACTTACATATCCCCAAACCGCTGCAATGGCTGCAAGATAATTTTCTACGTTGTGGTCGCCGAGCACCGCTATCTCGCTGCGGTGCATAATGGGTGCGTCAATCCCGCGGTACGCCATATGAATGGTGCCGTCGGTATCGAGCCAGGCGCCGTTTTTAAGCGGCTGCTCCATGCTGAACGAGAGCGACTGCCCGCGAACATACTTTCTGAACTCGCGGGTTATATCGTTATCGCGATTGAGCACCGTGCGCGAAAACGCGTTTTGGTGCAGAAGTATATTTTTCTTCGCCTCAACGTATTCGTCCATATCCTTATGAATGTCAAGGTGATTGGGCGCTACGTTGGTAACTACCGCCACGTCGGGGCTTTTGCGCATTGATATAAGCTGGAACGATGAAAGCTCGGCTACCACGAAGTCCCCGGGCTTTATGCTTTCAATTTCGGGAAGTAACGGCTTGCCTATATTGCCACCGAGGTGCACCGTTTTTCCCTCTGCCTCCAGCATTTTGGCAATAAGGGTGGTTGTGGTGGTTTTTCCGTCCGACCCGGTAACGGCGAATATCGTTGCGGGGCAAAGGTCGAAAAATACTTCCATTTCGCTCGTGACCGCGATTCCCTTTTTGCGCGCCGCCTCAAGCTCGGGCAAGTTAAAGTTCATACCCGGCGTGCGGAATATAATATCAACCTCTAAATTATCAAGGTAACCGTCGCCGAGACGGAGCGTGGCGCCCGCCGCTTCAAGCTCATCAGCCAGCGCGCCTATCTGCTCGCGGC
Source organism: uncultured Oscillospiraceae bacterium (assembly GCA_900549055.1). GTDB lineage: Bacteria > Bacillota > Clostridia > Oscillospirales > Acutalibacteraceae > UBA737. The sequence goes on along the minus strand of URNB01000104.1, from coordinate 3,746 downwards.
TGCGGCGGTCGCAGGCGTAAACCGTGGCGCCCTTATTTAAAAAATTCAAAATAAGGGGAGTGTTGCTCACTCCTATACCGCACATTGCGATTTTTTTACCGTTTATCTGCTTAAAAAACTGTTTGCAATCCAAGCTAATTGCCCCCAATATATCATTATACCTTTCTATTATACTTAAAGCGGCGGGAAATATCAACATATACCGCGCCGTTTTTAAAAATAATTTACTTTTTTATGCGTTTAATGCGGCGGCGTATAATACGGCAGGTAAATTGCAATAAAAAAGCGCCGCATATTCAGCGGCGCGTGCAGTTTGTCGATAAATCATTGAATTTGTATTTGCGGCGGTAACGCCGCATTTTTCGTTTTTCCGGCGACAGGTGCGGCGGAAAAACACCTTGTAAGCGAAAAACCGCTGAATAAGCGTTTTTTCAAGGGCACTGGGGTGGTATTGGCGGAGCATAACAACCGACTGCCGCCTGTGGCGGATAAAAGGAGGGCGTTATGGCGCCGCGGTCAAAGAAAATTCGCGCTCCAAGCGATTATTTTCTTTGGGCACCGCAAGAGTAGGGAGCGCAGTCAAAAATCTTTAATTTTTGCGAGCGGCATTCCCGTAGGGGAGCGTGCGGTCAATCGGCAAATTCCTTTTCAAAGCAGCACATAATATTTTCATCGTTGGAGCAGATTATTTTATCTGCCAAAAGCTTAATATCCTCACAGGCGTTTGCTACGGCATATTTTCTTGCGTTTGTTTTAAAGGCGGTTATATCGTTTTTACTGTCGCCTGCCACCGCAACATTGTTTATATCGGTCCTGAGCTTTTTGCAAAGCCATATGAGCGCTGTTCCTTTGCTTGTCCCCGGAGGGCATATCTCCAGATTGTTCTGCAGTGACGATGTGATGAATATTCCGCCGAAAGCCGACTTGAGGCGTTTTTCACAGTCTGTTCTTTCGTTTGCGTTTTTAAAGAAAACATCAAACAGCTCGGTTTTGCGGTCTTTATCATCAAAAAGTGCGGCAAGGGAATTAACTGCACGTCTGCTTTTGAACATTTCGGGCATGAAACTTTTATCTATATTATAATAATTCAGCTGCTTAAGGTTCAGCTTTTCGCCCTCGACCAGCGGCGTACCGTCCGAATATACCTCGATAAAGGTCTCATACTCTGACAGGATATTAAATATTTCCCATGCGGTATCCGCGGGGAAACAGTCATATTTAATGAGTCCCTTTCCTCTTTGCCAAACGCCCGCGCCGTCGGAGAAAACAATATATTTGACGCAGGTATTTTCGCGCAGCTCCGCAGGCACCTCATACAGCGTTCTTCCGGTTAAAAGAACGGTGCTTATCCCTTTTTCAGACAGTCTTTTGATTGCCTCGAGATTTTCCCATGAAATCTCGGTGCTGCTTGAGAGCAGCGTTCCGTCCAAATCGGTTGCAATATATTTTACCGCTTTTTCCTTTTTGTTTATCTGTATAACATACCTCTCCAGCGGATATGTCCAAAGCGTGGGAATATTTATGATGATGAATTTAGATACCGCCTCCGTAATCGGGTTCGACATATTGTTTATCTCTAAAAAAGAGCCGAAAACGCCGCCGATATACGAGCTTATGAGAATATTGAAAAGCGCGAGGATAAGGTACATAACAGAGCTGTAAACGGGATTAATATTTGAATGAAATGTTATTCTTCGGTTGATGAGATATGCCGCTATGTAGCCTACACAGGTTGAAATCAGGTAAGCGAATAAATAGCCGCGGTATTTGATTCCGAGCAGCGATAAGACCGCATTATCGGGGAGCGGAACGCTTATGATGCCGTCAAATACACGGTATATCAGAAACAGATAGGTGAAAATATCCAGCGCGGAGGTAATAACAACAGATATATTGAACTTAATAAACTTCCATAATTCCTCATTCATTTTCATCAACCCTTATTTTTTATTGCAGACTTCGCATTATCTGAATAATAGCATTTCTCTGTTAAATCAAGGGTATGGCTTTTGTAAAATTCGGGTAAAATTTTATCCCCGCTCGGTATAAAACCGAACGGGGACGGTGGGTTATTACAGTCTGTCGATAAACTCTCTCTCGCCGCCCTTTTAGAAGGGCGGCGGGCTTTTTTCTGCTTATTTTTGTCTGTTTCCGGATATTTCGATTAAACACGCTTTGAAAATTAACGTTCGGTCAAATCGGTTAAATCCATATCATTGTTAAGTAACGACAACGATTTAAAAAATTTTTCAATTTCTTTTTTCTTTTCGTATGTTGAGCCGGGAGCCGCAGGGGTATTATACAATGACATAATCTTTCCCAAAAGCTCATAAATATGCTTTAAATCATCTGTGCCGCACTGTTTTGTCAGCGCGGCTTTAATATCGCGGTAAAATGTTGCGTAATACACCGTGCCGGCGCCGTAGGTTACCGTAATATCGCATAATTTTCCGTAGGTCTGCCCGCAAATCTGCTCCGTATGTATTGCCGCGTTAAGGGCATTGCCGTAATGCTCTTTATCGGGCGAGTCGATTGTATTACCGATTGCGGTATATAACCCGGCAACCGCATTTTTTTCGGTGACGAAAAGTTCATTAAAAGCATTATCGTATTTTTTCGCGTCTTTTTGTTCTCGAACGGTGTTGCGTACATTGGGCACTGCAATCAGCGCGACCGCCGCGAACATGCCGAAAATAAGTATAATTTTCTTTTTCATATAAAATTGCCACCCTTTTCCGAAAAGAAATATTTGCATTAATTATATGCCTGCGCCAAAACGGGCGCACGTTCAGTATTGGCGGATATGCACTTGAATGTCATCAGATATTATTTTCCAGTAATATTTTCTTTTCGCCTCGGGGAAATCGTCAAGCACGCCGTGCTCCGGGTCAAAAAATTTGCCCTTAAAGTACAGCGACCAATGCCAGCAGCGCGGTGTTTCCAGGCTTAAAAAGCATATTTCGGGCAGATCCTCGCGCCTGCTTACCGGGACGCGGTTTTTTTCGTATCTGATTCCGAGAGTATCAAGCGCACGGTACATCATATTAAGATCGGTCTCGCGCTCGGTGCCCACAATTTCTATTATCTTATCAACCGTTTCTCCCGAAAGCATGGCAAGCACCGCCTGCCCGCACTGCAGCGGGGTGGGCTCATGAATATAAAAGGGTTTTTTGCAAAGCGGCATGGGCGGTCACCTATGCAAAAAAGTGTGCTATTACGGGCACAAGGTATGTTACAAAGGTAACTATTGCGCCGGCGGTAAGCACGCCGAGAGCGATTGACGGGAAAGCTTTTTTCAGCTTCATTTCAAGCATTGCGGCAATAAGCGCGCCCGTCCAAGCACCCGTGCCCGGCAGCGGAATTGCAACGAAGATAAACAATCCCCAAAATGCGTATTTCTGCACCGTTTCGGATTTGCTGTTCGCCTTATTTTCAAGACGGGTTACAAGCCCGTCGAGCTTGGGCATTTTTTCGCGCATAAAGGCAAATATTTTTTTAATGAATATAATAATAAACGGCACGGGAACAAGATTTCCCACAATGGCAACGGGTATTGCCGCCCAGTAGGGCAGCCCCATGCCGACGCCTATGGGTATTGCGCCGCGCAGCTCGATTACCGGGACCATTGAAACAAAAAATGTGATAATAAGCTTTCCGAGGGTTGTGCTGAAAAATGACATAAAAATCTCCTTAGTGTGACAGGACTCGAACCTGCCGCGGTTTCGCTCGCCGCCTTTTAGATTGCG
>URNB01000103.1 GCA_900549055.1 uncultured Oscillospiraceae bacterium | reverse complement strand
TTACACCAACATGCTCGGGTTAAGGTACTTTTGAATTGTTCAGCAGGCATTAATTTACAGAAGCCTTTTTAAACTCCGCAGAAAAGCCCGAGGAGGGATCCTCGGCGGAAATAGGCAGCCCGGTAGCGCCGAGATACAGGCGATATCTGCGGCTGCCGCTTTTGCTTTCGGTAAAGTATTTGTCGTTTTCAAGGCTCACTTCGCCTCCTTTAGTATCACGGAGAATCTCGTAAAGACAGGTGAAAGCCATGCCCTCGGGCATTTCGGAAAGCGAGGCATTGTAATTAAGCCCTGAATATTCGGCTGTTACGGCGTCTCTTTTAAAATGCAGCTTAAGTCCCGCAAGACCTTCGGGTGAGGTTATTTCAACATCGGTGTCGCCGTTTTTTGCGACCGATACCGATCCCTCATAAAGCTCGTTGTAATATTGCACGGTGCAGGTAAAAGAAATTCCCCGCACCAGAGGGGTGACGGCACATTTTTGCCGACACCCCGAAAGGAACAGGGAAATAATAAGAATAAACTGAATAGGAAATAATTTTTTCAAGACGAGCTTCCTCTCTTTAAAGCTCCTCAATCAGATCCGTAGGCAGCATTGCGCGTTCACCGCGCTTTTCTGCCGCTTTATCGCCCGCCTCACCGTGAAGATAAACCGCCGCCTTTGCGGCGTTCGGCGGCTCAAGCCCCTGCGCCAGCAGGGAGACGATGATTCCGGCAAGCACATCTCCGCTGCCGCCGGTCGACATTCCGGGGTTGCCCGTAGTATTAAAGGTTATATTGCCGTTTTTATCGGCGATTATTGTATTTGCGCCCTTTAAAACCAAAATACAGCCGTATTTCATTGCGAAATCGCGGGCGTATTTTACACGGTCATTTTCAATTTCCCGTGCGGTCACGCCGCACAGCCTTGCCATTTCACCGGGGTGCGGGGTCAGAATAACCGGAGCTTTGCATTTCTTAATAATATCTATGCAGCAGGCTATCGTATTTATTCCATCTGCGTCAACAACTATCGGTGCGGCTGTGTTGAGAATAAGCTCACACACAAGCTTTTTTGTATCATCATCATTGCCGAGTCCGCAGCCCGCAAGCACGGCAGCAGCGCCGCGCAGAAGAGAGGGAATATCAATATTATCGGGACAGAGCCTACCCGATGCATTAGGCATTACAGGCACGCACACCGCCTCGGGAACGGAAACTGTGAAGGGAAGATAGATACTGTCACATAAAACTGCCTTTAAAATGCCGACCCCGCTTCTCAGCGCCCCTCTTGCTGCAAGCACGGCAGCGCCTGCAAAGCCGTAGCTGCCGCAAAAGGTAAGAGCCGTGCCGAAGGTACCCTTGTGGGAATTATGCCGCCGTTTTTCAAGGCTCGGTTTTTCTGTTGTTTCGTATTCGTATCCGCTCGGCGTAACGCCTATATCCGCCACTGTTACCTCACCGCAGTAATCGGAGCCGGGCGGGAGCAGGAAGCAGGGCTTTAGTGCTATAAAGGTTACGGTCAGATCGGCAAGTATTGCTTTACCCGGCACCCTGCCGCTGTCGGTTATGACCCCGCTCGGAATATCCACCGATATGCGCGGGCAGGGTGCGGTATTTGAGACATTTATGATTTTTTCAACCGTCTCGGTCGGCGCGCGGTTAAGCCCGATGCCGAAAAGCGCGTCTATTATAAGGTCGGATTTTCCGATATCGGTCTCATTACCGAAATCAACCGAATCAAGGCGGTTGTAATAATATTCCGCGTTTTCGGTCGAAGGAGCGCCCATCGGCATTATGACGGTGACAGCCGCTCCGTTTTTACTTAATATATCGGCTATCACAAAGCCGTCGCCGCCGTTGTTGCCCTTTCCGCACAAAACGGCAACCTTTTTACCACAAACGGAGAAACGCCGCATAATAATATCCGCCGCCGATTTTCCCGCACGGTACATAAGCTCGCGAAAAGAGAAAGCGCCGCTGTTTACGGCATTTTCCTCCGAGCTTCTTATCAAAGCTTCAGTTAATACACGCATAGCGGCGCACCCCGTTTATTTAAAAGCACTGTTGGAAATGAATTTCGGCACAAATTTAACTATTGCCGAGCGCACGCGCTCATCGGGTGCAAAGACCAGATAGCTTGTACCCTTGCCCTCGGCTGCCGATACCATAAGGTACGCCCCGGGGTCATCCTGATTGCAGGTTATGAAAAGCTCCTTGGCGTTTACGCCGGAAAGCTGCGCGGGATTGAACTTTTCGATTCTCGAAACGGTGGCAAGCTCAAAGGAAAGAATTCTTTTTCTTGAGCTTTTGTTTATGATTTTATCAATATCCATCGTTCCGTTGGTTACAATATACTCATACTCAAGATTGAAGCGGGTGCAGAGCTTGTACGCCCCGAAAAGCGCGCCTGCGGCGAGCAGCAGCGAGAATGTGCCCAAAAAGCCCATGAACATAATAAGCAAAAAGCAAACTATGAATGCGGCAAGCCAAATTCCGATTATTGCGGCAACAGCCTTTCCGTTTTTTTTGACCGCAATTATCTGTTCAAAGAAAGTATCCATTGTTATATCTCCCCATATTATTTAATATAATACATTATACACCAAATCGTATTGTACTTGCAATATTTTTTGTTTTGTTATATAATAAATTTACCTTTTATTAACAAGTGAGGTATTTGTATGCGAATTAAAGACGGCTACAAGGTAGTAAATATGCACGGACAGAACACCGTGGTTTACGAAAAGGACGGCTCCGACGCACTTGAAAACACAATTGTTTTAACCGAAACGGCAATGTTTTTATGGCATATGCTTGAAAATGGGAACCCCACAAAAAAGGACATGCTGAATGCGCTGCTCGATAATTTTGAAATATCGACTGTGTTGGCGCTCGGAGATATTGATGTATTCTTAAGGACTATGAAGGAAAACGGAATAATTGAAGAATAAAATGAGAAATAAAGAAAACAACGGCAGAGCCTTAAAATGGATATACTGCCGCATAAGGCGCTACATTCCGCTGACAGCCGCCGTGTCGGTTATTTCGGCGCTGTCGGCGCTCAGCTTTGTCGCGCTTGCGCTTATAACCAAAAGGGTTATAGACATCGCAACGGGGGATACAACGGGCAGTCTTTTGAAAAGCGGAATCCTGCTTTTTACGGTGATTGCAATTCAGATCTTGCTGAGCGCGGCACAGTCGATTTTGAACGCCTACTCAAACGGAAAGCAGACGATTGCTTTCAGAAACTACCTTTTCGGCGTGCTTTGCCGCAAAAAATACGCGGATATAAGTGCATATCATTCGGGGGATATTCTCAACCGCTTCACCTCGGATATTGATACGGTGGTAACAAGCTCGGTTAACATAATACCAAATGTTGTCTCTATTGCGACCAAGATAGTCGCGGGAATAGGCACAATGCTTTTTATGAATCCGTATATTGCGGCGGCGGTGCTTTTGTGCGGAGTCACCTTTCCCGCAATCGGCAGGGCGATAAATAAAAGGTATAAATATATGCACAAGGAATGCCAAAGGACAGAGGGCAGAACACGCGCATTTTTACAGGAATGCTTTGAAAATATCGTGGTTATAAAGACCTTTATAAGCGAAGCACCGTTTATAAAAAAGCTTGACAGCTATATGGACGATAACTTCCGCCTTAAGATTAAGCGGACAAGCATATCAGTAATAGCAAATATCAGCCTTTATGCGCTTTTCACCGCCGGCTATTACGCCGTGCTTTTATGGGGTGCGGGCGGACTGTCGGGCGGCACGCTTACATACGGTACGCTTATGGCGTTTTTACAGCTGATTTCCCAGCTTCGCGCGCCGCTGCAGAATGTATCGGGAATCCTGCCGCAGTATTATTCGGCTTTAGCATCGGCTGAACGCCTTATGGAGCTTGAGGGAGCTGCGGACGAGCCTTTACCCGCAGCTGCGGAACGCCTTGAAAAAATCAAGGAGGATTTTCGCACGCTGGAAATAAAAAATCTTTTCTTCGGCTATGCGGGCGAGTCTGTATTAAGGGACTTCAGCCTTTGTGCAAAGCGCGGGAATATAACCGCGATAACGGGAGAATCCGGGAGTGGAAAAAGTACACTTTTCAAGCTTATATTGGGGCTTTACGAACCGCAGTCCGGCAGCATTACGGTAAACGGCGAAATACCGCTTGATGCGTCCCTGCGCGGTCTTTTTGCCTATGTTCCGCAGGGAAATATGGTGCTTTCGGGTACGGTTAGGGAAAACATAACGATGAACAACCGCACGGTGACCGATGAGCAAATTGAGAGGGCTGCGCGCGCTGCCGAAATCTATGACTATATCATATCCCTGCCCGACGGCTTTGAAACGCGCCTTGCGGAAAGGGGCGCAGGGCTGTCGGAGGGGCAGATTCAGCGAATATCCATTGCCCGCGCACTGCTGACAAACGCTCCTATCCTGCTGCTTGATGAAGCGACAAGCGCACTCGATGAGGAGACCGAAACGAGGGTACTTGCGAATATAAAGAGCATGACGGATAAAACCGTTCTTTTCATAACCCACCGAAATACAAGCCTTAGGGTCTGCGACAGAATAGTTCATGTGGAAGGCATGCATTAAGCGTAAAAATCGCTTTCCCCGTGTAAGGGGTGCGGGTGTCCTGTGTACACATCTGCAAAGCAGAAGCACCGACAGAGGCGCCACCGCTGACAGCGTCGTCCCCCCTTTGTCGTTTCACGACATTTTCCCCAAACACCGGGGAGGCAGAGGTCTGTACAAACTATAATCTATCGTCTGATATCTAAATTCTAAATTCAGTAAACCCTGCGGTAGTAAAGACCGCGGGTATATTTTTCGGGCGCGTTTCCTCCGCAGGTATATGCGTTAATTATCTTTTCCGCCTGTGCGGCGGTTTCATCGGTGAAATAAAGCGTTAAAAAGTCGAGCGCTTTAAGCTCACTCAGCCTGTCTGCAAGCCAAACGGGCACGGAATTCAACAGCTCCGAATGATTTTTTCTGCACTGAACGGGAAATACCGTTCCTTTGCGGTCGGTTATCGTGCTTTTTCCGCCGCATTCGCTGCAGCCTTTGCCGTTCCTTATTGGGCAGCACCTGTAAAGCATAAGCGGCAGCTTCCCGTAAGCGGCGATTCCTATCGGAACAGGGGATAAAAGCCGTGAAATATCGCTCAAAAGCATTTCATCGGAGAGGGTTATCTCGGCGGCTCCCATATTTTCCGCTTCCGCCGCGCTCGCCGAATTGTATATATTAAGCCCTGTGTCCGCAATAACCGCAAGACCGCAGTCCCTTGCAATCTTGACCGCTGCGATATTTCCGCAAAGCGCTTCTGTAAAGCCCTGATTTTTAAATAAATCAAGGCGGTTTTTAATATATTCCTCGTTTATGATTATTCGCGGCAGCTCTGCGACCGCAATGATTCCTTCGGGAATTTCAGGCGGGTCTTCCTCTATCGGGAAAATTATTTTGCTGATATTGTTGAGCCTATCCGGCAGCTGATATCGGGATGAAAATCTGGCGTACAGCCTTTGCGGCTTTACGGCTGAATGGGATTTTTGCGCGGTAAAGCCGTGAATCGGCGGGCAGTCCCTGTCGGTTTTGCTGCGAGCCGAATCCAATTTTTCGGCGGCAGCTCTGCGGAGGGAATTAATTTCTGCGGCAGGTATGAACAGCCCGTCCTCGCAAATGACATCGATCTTTTCGGGCAAATAGGGCGTTGAGCCGAATTTGTCAATCGCGGCTTTAATTCTTTCGGCGGTAATAGGTTTATTCTGCGCCGTTTGCGGTATTTTGCCCTCGGCTGTTACGGTATGCTCGCCGTCGCTTAAGGTGAGGCGCAGCGGAATATCGGCTTTCGCGGTCAAAGCAACCGAGATTTTAACGCTTTGCCGCTCTCCGCGGTAAAGCGAGTGCAGCGCAGAAAAAGCGGTGTCGGCGGCGGTGACATCCTCCTTTGTGCGGATGCCGAACATATCGCGGCCTAAATTTTCGGTATAATAGCCATCGGTAAAGCCCGAGCGTGAAAAAACATTTTTTAAAAGATCTTCAATATCCTTCGGAACTAAGCCACTGTCTCGTGCGGCATATGCGGCGGCAGTGGCGGCGGCAACATATTCGGGGCGCTTCATCCGCCCTTCTGTTTTGAAGGATGTAACACCTATATCGCATAATTCCGACAGGTGATTCAGCAATGACAGATCCTTAAGGCTTAAATCGTGCCCGGTGCCGCCTTCAACGGAAAAGGGGAGTCTGCACGGTCCTGCGCAAAGCCCGCGGTTGCCGCTGCGCGAGCCTAAATACGCCGAAAGCTTGCATTGCCCCGAGACGGACATGCATAAAGCACCGTGTACAAACACCTCGGTCTCAAGCTCTTCCTTTTCCGCCTCACGGCAGAAAATTTTAAGCTGCGGTAATGACATTTCGCGTGCTGCGACCACACGCTTAAAGCCCGCTTTTTTAAGATACGGCAAAGCCTTGGGGGACATGACCGACATCTGCGTGGAGGCGTGAAGCGCAAGCCCCGGCACGGCTTTGCGGAGGATAGAGGCAAGCCCTATATCCTGAATTATAACGCCGTCAATACCGGCAAGATATGCACCGCGCGCAAGCTCGCATGCCGCGCCGAGCTCGGAATCCTTTATCAAAATATTTAAAGTGAGATATGCTTTAACTCCGCGGATATGGCAGTATTCGGCTACGGCCTTCAGCTCTTCCGCAGTGAAATTTTCCGCGTTTCTGCGGGCGGAAAAATCCTTTGCGCCGAGGTATACCGCGTCCGCTCCGCAGCGCACCGCCGCCTCAAGCATTTGAAAATTTCCCGCAGGTGATAGAATCTCGCCCTTTTTTTTGTTCATTTTATTGATCACACTCCCGCGCTCCGATTTTGCGGGAGCGCCATTACACTCTATAATATAACAAAACCGCGCAATTTTAAAGTTTTTTTTTAAATAATGCCTGCTGAACAATTCAAAAGTACCTTAACCCGAGCATGTCGGTGTA
>URNB01000102.1 GCA_900549055.1 uncultured Oscillospiraceae bacterium | reverse complement strand
ATTTTATATAATTGCATTTGCCAATGCAATTATTCAGTAGACATTATTTAAAGCAAGGGAAAAAGGAGCAAATAAAAATGTTGAAAAAATTAAAACGCAATTTGGTACTGCTTTTAACGGCGGCGCTGCTGATTGTAAGCGTCGTGCCTGCCTTTACCGCGTCTGCTGAGGGCGAGGCGGGGGTAACCGTCACAAATACTCTGACCGACGGCGCCGTTATAAAAAGCGCCAAAAAGACCTTTTTTGTGACCGCGAGAGATGAAAACGGCAATACGGTCGATATAGCCGCCGAATTCAACGGCAAGAAGCTTTCCCCGAACTGGAAGGATTCGGCAATGACCAGCTTTACGCTTGAATTTACCGAGGAGGGTGAAAATACCGTTGCCGTTACGGCGGGGGATAAAACCTTCACATATACCGTGACCTATCAAAAGGCGGCACCCGGCGAGCTTATAGGCTATGCCACATGGACTGTAGAGGCGCTAACCATCGGCTACGGCTACATAATAGAGCCGGTGCTTTTCCCGGTTTATGAGGGTGAAAACGCCGCGCAGGCATTTGACAGGCTTTTGACCGAAAACGGCTTTTCATATAACTGCACCGGAACTACGGAAAGCGGCTTTTACCTTTCGTCAATAGGCCGCGGAGGCGCTTTGAAAAAGGGAAGCTCCGAATGCTTCGGCGCGGGAGAAAAATTTGCCGTGCCCGAGGAGCTTGACGAAAACGATATCCCCGCCGCGCTTGCAGAGCAGATATCCGATCTTGATACCGGCTGGGGCGAGGGCGAATACACCCTCGGTGAATTTGACTACACATTTATGTCGGGCTGGATGTATACTTTAAATAACATTCTGCCGAATGTCGGATTTGCGGACAGCTATCTCTCCGACGGCGATGTTGTGAGAGTGCAGTATACCCTTTACGGCTACGGCATGGATATAGGCTTTTCGATGTGGGGCGGCGACGGATACTATAAAACCGCCAATAAGGACGCGCTGCTCACCGAAATCGCGAAAATGAACGCAATGCCCGAATTAAATGAGCTGCTTAAAAACGAAAGATTCGCGGCGGCATATCAAGGCGCGATGGCGCGCGCGCTTGAGCTTACGGCGGCGCAGGATGATGTGACGGCTGTAAACAAGGAGCTTACCGCTTCGTCTGCCGAGGCAATTAAGGAGCTTGAGAATAAAAATCAGACTCCGCCCGATAACGGCGGCAACGGAAATAATAACGGCAATAACAACGAGAATAACGGCGGACAGAATTCGGGCAGCGGAAGCACAAATTCCTCGGGCAATTCGGGAAACACTTCCGGTTCTGCGAAAAACGATCTGCCGAAAACCGGGGAGGAGGACGCAACCGCGGCTGTAACCGTTATAAGCCTTGCAGTATTCTTTGCGGCGGCATTCGCTGCGGAGCTTAAGCGCGGACGCTGCGGGAAATGAAAAGAATTATTTCGCTGACGGCGGCGGTTCTTTGCCTGCTTGTTTATATTCCCGCGTCTGCCGCAGGCTATAAGGGGAGCGATGAGCTTTCGGGCATTGCGAACGGTATTATAGATTGGAAGAAGCTCGATAACGGAGTGACCGACGGCGGCACGTTTTTTAACGATAAATTTTTAAGCCTTGCGGGCACAACGCCGGGGGATTGGTATCCGATAGGCATGAGCAGGCTCGGAATCGCGGAGAATTACGACCGCTACCTTGCTGTTTTAAAGGCGGAGGTTGAAAAACGCTACAGGGAAGAAAACAAGCTTTCAGCCTCAAAGGCGACCGAATGGCACAGGATAAGCCTTGCAGTGCTGGCAGCCGGCGGAGATCCTACGAATTTCGGCAGGGATAAGAACGGAAATCCGATAAATTTAATAGCGGACGGAACATACGACAGGGGAAAGACCGTATCTCTCGGCAGGCAGGGTATAAACGGCTGGATATGGGGACTTATAGCGCTTGATTCAATGCATTATGAGATACCGAACGGCAGCTTTTATTCACGCGACGACATTATAACCGAAATTCTTTGCCGACAGCTGTCGGACGGCGGCTTTGCGCTGACGGGCAAGAACTCAGACCCCGATATAACGGCTATGGCAGTGCAGGCATTGGCACCGTATTATAATTCTGGAAAGTCGTATACATATCAGCTGAAATCGGAAAAAAAGCAGGTCAGCCGAACGGTAAAGCAGATTGTTAATGAGGCTCTTTCCTGTCTCTCTCTTTTACAAACCGAGGACGGCGACTTCATGAGCTGGGGCACGCAAAACGCCGAAAGCACCGCGCAGGTCGCGGCGGCGCTTTGCAGCCTTAATATAGATCCGCAAAAGGATCCCCGTTTTATAAAAAACGGGAAAACGCTGCTCGACGGCATTTTAAAATACCGAATGCCCGACGGCGGCTTTACGCATTCCTATGCTTATGATAAGGATAATCCCTCATCAAAGCCCGGTAAGTCCAACTCCATGGCGGGAGAGCAGGTTTTGTATGCTCTGGCTGCAGTAATACGGCAGCAAAGGGGACAAAGCCCGCTTTACAATTTCGGAAGATATACTGCCGTAAAAGGTGCGGATAAAGCGTCCGCGGCTGATAATAAAACCGCAGCTTCGGCAGCCGAAGCTGATAAAAAGCCTGCGGCTGCCGATGGCAAAACGCCCCGCGATGACGGAAAAACGGCGCAAGATACAAAGGGGGATATGCCGATTCTGTACTTTTCCGCTTCAGACCGCGAGGCGGCGGATAAGCTGCCCTCAAGGCTTACAACAGAGCAGTATGTTACGGTCATAACCCTGCTTGAAAAGCTTGAGCAAAGTGAGGATTTTGATGAAAAAGCCGAATATCTTAAAAAGCTCACAGAGGCGAAGGCGGAAATAGCGGCGCTTCGGGCTGAAATAGATTCCATAAATTCGGATATAAAGCAAAAGCTTTATCCGTTTGACAAAATGGGAATTTCCGATAAGAAAACGGTGGACGGCATTGTAAAGCGATATAACGCCCTCAGTGAATATGACAGGCAAAAAATCGAACGCTGGGAGGATGTTATCAAAACAAAAACGCGCATTGATAATATGCTCCGCGGGATTATTATCGCGGCAGCTTTATGTATTATCGCCGCCGCTATTTCGTTGCTTCTGATTCGCCGCATTAAAATAAGGCGCAGAAAAAAAGAAGTCGAAATGGAGAAGCTGGCGTCGCTTTATAGCAACGAATAAAACGAAAAAAGGGGGGTCGATATGAAAAAGGATATTCTTGCGGTATTTGCGATTATTCTGATCGTTGCGGCGGTTATCAACGGTACGCATATTCAATCGGTGGACGAGTATTATCTTACGCATATCGACGATATAACCTCCGAGAGTGAAACGGTTAAAATCAGTATCCGCTGTGATACGATACTTGATAATTACGGCAATCTCGAGCCCGCCCTGCAATCCGATGAATTTGTTCCGCCCGACGGCATTATCCTCCCCGAAACCGAATATGTGCTGCGCGAGGGCGATACAGTTTTTGATATTTTGGACAGAGCCGTGCGCTATAACAGGATACAAATGGAATTTCAGGGGGCAGATGAAAACAGCTATGGGAGCGTATATATTCAGGGTATAAACTATCTTTACGAATTCTCCTGCGGGCCGCTGTCGGGCTGGATGTACCGTGTGGACGGCGAGTTCCCGAATTATGGCTGTTCCAAATATAAGCTGCGGGACGGTCAGGTCATCGAATGGGTATATACCTGCAGCCTCGGTACGGATGTGGGCTGTTATTTTGTAGGCGGTGAGGAAAAATGAGGGCGTTCGGAAATTATCACCCAACGGTGCTTATGACATATTTTTTATCGGTGATTCTGGTTGTGATGTTTGTGCCGAATCCCGTTTTGCAGCTTTCGGCGCTGCTCGGTGCCTGCGCCTTTTCGGCAATCATATCGCGCAGGCGTCAGGTGCTTTCGGATATCGGCTTTTATGTCCCGATGTTTTTAATGGTAGCGGTTACCAATCCGCTGTTCTCGCATAACGGCGTGACCCCGCTGTTTTTCCTGAACGGAAACCCCGTAACAGCAGAGGCGTTTATTTACGGTGCCGCCATTGCGGTTACGGTAATCGGAGTTATGCTGTGGTGCAAAGCCTTCGGTGCCGTTATGTCGAGCGATAAATTTCTTTATCTTTTCGGCAGAGCCGTTCCCAAGCTATCTCTTGTTTTGTCAATGGCGCTCCGATTCGTCCCGAGGTTTAAGCGGCAGATGAAGACGGTGAGCAGGGCTCAAAAAGCAATGGGGCTGTACTCATCCAAAAGCTATACCGACAAAATCAAAAATGCCGGGCGCGTATTCACGGCTATGATATCAAGATCGATTGAAAATTCTATGGAGACCTCGGATTCAATGAGGGCAAGGGGCTACGGAATGAAGGGCAGAAGCAGCTTTTCACTCTTCCGTTTTCATACGCATGACGGAATTCTTTTGGCAATCTGCGCGGCGCTTCTTATGTTCACTTTAGCGGGCTTCGCGTTTTCAAAGCTTGATTTTTACTATTATCCGCGCATAAGCCGGCTTCCCGTGACTCCCTTTGCGGTATCGGTTTATGCCGCGTTCGGAATTTTATCGTTTTGTCCGTTTATTATCGAAGTAAAGGAGGCTCTTGTATGGAAATATTGCGTATCGAGGATTTGAGCTTCCGTTATGCCGAAGCGGAACAAAATGCGGTGGAGCGCGTAAATTTGTCGCTTGAAAGTGGGGAGTTCATAGTTGTCTGCGGCGAATCGGGCTGCGGCAAAACTACTCTGCTTAAATTGCTCAAAAGGGAATTGGCTCCCGCGGGCAATGTAAGCGGAGAAATATATTATAAGGGAATTTTGCAGCAGGAGCTTGACGAAAAAATGAGCGCCTGTGAGATCGGTTATGTTCTTCAGAATCCCGATAATCAGATAGTGACCGATAAGGTTTGGCACGAGCTTGCCTTCGGTCTTGAAAATATGGGCATTCCGACCGAGGTGATTCGCAGACGGGTCGGGGAAATGGCGGGCTATTTCGGAATAGAAAGCTGGTTCCGCAAAAATACGGACGAGCTTTCGGGCGGTCAGAAGCAGCTTCTGAATCTGGCTTCGGTTATGGTAATGCAGCCCGAAATATTGATTCTTGATGAGCCGACAAGTCAGCTGGACCCGATAGCCGCGGCTGATTTCATCGCAACGCTCCAAAAGCTTAATCGGGAGCTGGGGCTTACGATTATTCTGGTTGAGCACAGGCTTGAGGAGGTCTTTCCGATTGCCGATAAGGTTCTTGTTATGGAAAACGGCAGAATTTTGCTTTATGCCCCGCCGAGAGATATCGGCGCTTCGCTTGCCGAAATACGTAAGGATCAACCGATGCTCTGCGGACTGCCGAGCGCTGTGAGGATATTCGGCGCTCTCGGTATTCATGATGAATGCCCTCTTACCGTAAGGGAGGGCAGGGCGTTTCTGCAAAAATATTTTTCCGATACGGACTATCAGCCGAGGTACGAGGATTACCGACCGAGCGAGGATATTGCCATAGAGCTGAAGGGCGTATGGTTCCGTTATGAGAGGGATCTGCCGGATATTTTAAGAGCCGCCTCTCTTCGGGTGCACCGCGGTGAAATTTACTGCGTTCTCGGCGGCAACGGCGCGGGAAAAACCACAATGCTCAATGTTATATCGGGACTTAATAAGGCATACCGCGGCAAGGTTTTAATTGACGGGAAGCCTATAAAGGATTATAAGGGCAATTCCTTATACCGAAAAAAGCTTGCGTATCTTCCGCAAAATCCGCTGACCGTTTTTATTAAGGACAATGTGAGTGAGGATTTTGCCGAAATTCTTGAGGCTTTGGATATTCCGAAGGATAAACGCGGGGAAAAAATCAACGCGGTTGCCGAAAAAATCGGCATATCGCGGCTTCTTTGCAAGCATCCGTTTGATTTGAGCGGAGGCGAGCAGCAAAAGTGCGCTATTGCGAAAATGCTTTTGCTTGAGCCCGAAATACTTTTGCTCGATGAGCCTACAAAGGGCTTGGATGCCTATTCAAAGAAAAAACTGAAGGAAATTCTGATCGATCTTAAAAATGACGGCTTGACGATTCTCACGGTCACTCACGATGTGGAATTTGCCGCAGAAAACGCAGACAGATGCGCCCTTTTCTTTGACGGAGAGATACTGTCCGCCGCCGTGCCGGAAAAATTCTTTTCGGAAAATAATTTTTACACTACCGCCGCCAACCGCATGGCGCGGAATATCTGGAAAAACGCGGTGACGGTCGCGCAGGTTATTTCCTGTGCCGAAAAAAGCAGAGGCATCTGCAAATGAAGAAGCGATTGTCCTATATAATACTGTGCTTTGTGATTCCCGCAGTCGTTTTGTCAGGCGCATTGATTTTTAAGGAAAAACAGTATGCATGGATATCGCTATGCGTAACGGTGCTTTCCTGCGTCCCGTTTTTTCTTCATTTCGAGCACAGTGAAAACGATGTCCGAAGGCTGACAGTTATAGCCGTAATGGTGGCAATATCCGTAATCGGACGGTTTATCTTCGCACCGATTCCGGGCTTTAAACCGGTTACCGCAACGGTAGTTATTACCGCAATGTATTTCGGCAGTGAAGCGGGCTTTATGACCGGGGCGCTTTCGGCTGTCGTATCGAATTTTTATTTCGGGCAGGGCCCCTGGACGCCGTTTCAAATGTTCAGCTGGGGAATAGTAGGATTTATTGCGGGGGTTGCGGCAGATCCGCTGAAGCGCAGTAAGATTGCCTTGGTGATTTATGCCGTCGTTTCAGGAGTGATGTATTCGCTGCTTATGGATGTATGGACGGTGCTGTGGGCGGACGGATATTTCAATATATCGCGTTATATTGCCGCCGTTATATCGGCTGTGCAGTTTACGATTGTTTATGCCGTTTCAAATGTGGTATTCCTGCTTCTATTTGCAAAACCGATCGGAAAGGTTTTGGAACGTGTAAAGAAAAAATATCTTTTATAGTATAAAAGCACGGCAAATCTCTGATGAGATTTGCCGTGCTCAGTCTGTCGAAAAAGTCCAGCAAAAGCTGGGCTTTTTTACGTAAATATGGTATAATAG
>URNB01000101.1 GCA_900549055.1 uncultured Oscillospiraceae bacterium | reverse complement strand
TGAGAAGAAGGATATTCCGGTGATCGGAATCGAACCGGCGCTGAAGCCGGCGGTGCTTGCGAAAGAGCACTCAAAGGTTGTCGTCATGGCGACTCCGATGACTCTCTCCCAGACAAAATTTAATTCCATGCTGCATGTCTACGAGGGCGAGGCGAATATCATCAAGATGCCGTGCCCGGGACTTGTGGAGTATATCGAAGGCGGAATGTTAGAGGGACCTGTTCTGGACGAGTATCTGGAAAAACAGTTCGAGCCGTATGAAAAATCGGAAATCGACGCGGTGGTACTCGGCTGCACGCATTACCCGGTGCTTGAGGACGCGGTAAGGCGGTTTATGGGGGAGAGCGTTACGCTTATAAACCCCGGTGTTGCGGTGGCACAGGCGGTAAAAAAGTATCTTGAAAAAGCAGACTCGGCAAACGAAGGTCAAAATATCGGAACGCACCGCTTTTTTGTTACCGATAAGCCGGGATCGTTCAAAAAAACCGCTTCGGTGCTTTTGGGCGAGGAAATTGACGACCGAAAGGTTGAACAGGTGGATTTGAACAGCTTATGTTAAAGGATGTTTTAATTAATATAAAGGGCGCGCAGGGCTCCGACGGCGAGGAAAGTGTCATCGAGCTTACGACCGACGGCCGCTTCGGCGAGAAGAACGGCGGGTTTTACATAACCTATGACGAAAGTGAAATGATCGGGATAGACAATGTCAAAACCAGCCTTTATATAAAGCCCGATAATTCGGTAATATTGCAGCGCAGCGGCGCAATTGACAGCCGCATTGTGGTTGAAAGCGGTAAGCGCAGCGTGTGCTATTACAATACGCCCGCGGGTGAAATGCTTATAGGTATATTCGGTGAAAAGGTAGAACATAATTTAAAAAAGAACGGCGGAAGTATTTCCATGAAATACACAATAGACCAGAATTTGAATTTTGTGAGCCGAAACACGGTCAGTATCACGGTTAGAGAGGTTAAAGAATAATGTCGATTTTAGTAGGAAAAGCAAAGGAACAGATAAGCAGCTGCATTTTATCCGCAGCAGAGAACGCAATGGCTGACGGCTCGCTTGAAAGGGCGGAGCTTACCGAGTTTTCGGTTTCCGTCCCGGCGGACAGAAGCCACGGCGACTATGCCGCAAATGCCGCAATGGTGTGGGCAAGGCTTTTTAAGAGCGCGCCGCGCGCCGTTGCCGAAAAACTTTGCGCGCATATGAGCTTTGAGGGCACTTATGTAGATAGGTGTGAAATAGCGGGACCCGGATTTATAAACTTCTTTTTATCGGACGCGTTTTATGCCGATATTCTTACCGATGTTGATAAAAAGGGCGAAGATTACGGAAAAAGCGACTACGGCAAGGGCAAAAGAATACTGGTTGAATTTGTTTCGGCAAACCCCACGGGGCCTATGCACATCGGCAATGCGCGCGGCGGTGCCTTGGGCGATTGCCTTGCTTCCGTTTTGGAGGCGGCGGGATATTACACCGAACGCGAGTTTTACATTAACGACGCGGGCAATCAGATAAACAAATTCGCGCTGTCGCTCGATCTGCGCTATCGGCAGCTATTTGAGGGCGGCGTTGAAATGCCCGAGGATTCATACCACGGCGAGGATATAATAAACCACGCAAAGGCATTTGCCGAAATACACGGCGACAGCTTTATGAAAAAAACGGAAGAGGAACGCCGCAAAGCGCTGGTGGATTTCGCTCTGCCGAAGAATATTCAGGGGCTCAAGGACGACCTTGCAAAATACCGCATACATTACGACACTTGGTTTAAGGAAAGCAGTCTGCACGCAAACGGCGAGACTAAGCGCATTATAGAGCTGCTTAAAAACAGCGGTCACACCTATATATCCGAGGACGCGCTGTGGTTTAAGGCTACCGATTTCGGCTGTGATAAGGATTTTGTGCTGGTGCGCGCGAACGGCGTGCCGACCTATGTTGTGCCGGATATTGCCTACCACTACAACAAGCTTGAAATAAGAAAATTTGACCGCGCCATCGATATTTTAGGTGCAGACCACCACGGCTATGTGCCGCGCCTTAAGGCCGCGCTTACCGCCCTCGGGGTGGACGCTTCCCGCCTTGACGCGGTGCTTATGCAGATGGTGCGCTTAGTGCGCGACGGCGAGGTTATAAAGGCTTCAAAGCGCTCGGGCAAGGCAATAACCCTTGTAACACTGCTTGATGAGGTTCCGATCGACGCGGCTCGCTTCTTCTTTAATCTGCGCGAGCCGAACAGCCATTTTGATTTTGATTTGGATTTGGCGGTAAATGAGTCAAATTCAAACCCGGTTTACTATGTTCAGTACGCCTATGCGCGTATTTGCAGCATTTTCCGCAATTTGGCGGCAGAGGGCATAACCCGCCGCGAGTGCACCGCCGAGGAGCTCAAAGCACTTAATACCCCCGAGGAGCGCGAACTCACACTCCATATAGCGGCGCTGACGGACGAGATCGTAATGTCGGCAAAGACCTACGACCCCGCAAGAATTACCCACTATGTAACAGAGCTTGCAACCAAGTTCCATAAATTCTATGCCGCCTGCCGCGTTAAGGGCATTGAAGAGCCGCTTATGCAGGCAAGACTGACCCTCTGTGCGGATACCGCAGCGGTTATTAAAAATGTTCTCACGCTTATGAAAATAAGCGCTCCCGAGAAAATGTAAAGAAAGGCGCTTTCAAAATGAATATGACCGAAAAAAATCTCACAATGATAATGGATCTTTATGAGCTGACCATGGCGAACGGTATTTTTACAAGCGATATGCGAGATACCGTGACATATTTCGATATGTTCTTCCGCCGTGTGCCCGATGACGGCGGCTACGCCATTATGGCGGGGCTGGAGCAGCTCATAGAGTATATGAACAATTTAAGATTCGGGGAGGACGATATCGAGTATCTCAAAAATCTTAATCTGTTCTCGGATGAGTTTATAGATTACTTAAAGAACTTTAAATTTACCTGCGATGTCTGGGCGGTGCCCGAGGGTACGGTTATTTTCCCGCATGAGCCTATCGTTACGGTAAGAGGTCCTGCCATGCAGGCGCTGATGTTGGAGACTATGCTGCTGCTCACAATAAACCACCAGTCGCTTATAGCTACCAAGGCAAACCGTATAGTCAGAGCGGCAAACGGCAGACCCGTTATGGAATTCGGCGCGCGCAGGGCACACGGCTACGGCGCGGCTTATTACGGCGCGCGCGCGGCTATAATAGGCGGCTGCGCGGGTACATCCTGCTTGCTTACCGCAAAGGATTTCGGCGTGGCGGCATCGGGCACAATGGCGCACAGCTGGGTGCAGCTTTTTGACGATGAATACACCGCATTTAAGACCTATGCCGAAAAATACCCCGACAGCTGCATGCTGCTTGTAGACACCTACAATGTGCTGAAATCGGGCATACCGAACGCCATAAAGGTATTCGACGATGTTTTAAAGCCGCTCGGCAAGCGCCCCCTCGGCATCAGAATAGACAGCGGCGATATAACCTACATTACCAAAAAGGCGCGCAAAATGCTTGACGACGCAGGCTACAGCGACTGCAAAATATGCATTTCCAACTCGCTTGACGAGTATTTAATACGCGATATGATATTCCAGGGCGCGCAGGTTGACAGCTACGGCGTCGGCGAGCGCCTTATAACCGCTTCAAGTGAGGCGGTTTTCGGCGGCGTATATAAGCTTGCGGCGGTTGAGAAAAAGGGCGAGATTATCCCGAAGATAAAAATCAGCGAAAACGCGGCGAAAATTACACTTCCCGGCGTTAAAATTCCGTGGAGGCTCTACGACCGCGAGACCGGCAAGGCAATAGCCGATGTTATAGCGCTCAACACCGAAAAAATAGATCAGAGCGAGCCTTACGAGATATTCGACCCCGACCACACCTGGAAGCGCAAGGTCGTGACCGATTTTATTGCCAAAAAGCTGCAGGTCAAGATCTTTGAAAACGGCAGGCAGGTTTATGTATCCCCCTCGGTCAAGGAAATAGCAAAATACCGCGCAGATCAGGTGGATTCTTTATGGGATGAGGTCAAGCGCTTTGAAAATCCGCATACATATTATGTGGACTTATCCGAAGAGCTTTGGAATTTGCGCCACGAGCTTTTAAATCAGCTTTCATAGGCTTTGAAAACGTCACGCTTGTTTAAGGAGTAAAATAAAATGAAAAAGTTATTCGCGTTTTTACTTGTGATGACCCTTGCCCTCTCTTTTTCTGCCTGCGGGAAGAAAAAGGAAAAAACCGCCGAAAATAAGGTTGACCTGGAATATTACGCAGAGCTCGGTCAAATGCCCGAATGCCCCTACAAATTGGGAGCAGACCCCGATGAAATAAAAGAAAAGCTGACTGCAGAGGATTCATCGGCAGAGGCGGCGGGCGAGGAATACCCCTTTGCCGTGACCGAGGGCGAGAAGACCGTGAGGATAGATAACGGTGACTTTGTTTATTATTATGAAAAGGCGAATAAGGATAAGGGCATTTCATATATCATAGCAACAAGCAAGGGCTACGGCTTTGGGGTCGGAACATCTATTCTCGAAATCAAAAACGCGCTGCCCGAGCTTGAATATACCGAGGAGGACGCTAATGATGATAATTCCTTCTTCCTTATGGGCACGATGGGCGGCACGGTGCTGAAATATACCTTTAAAACCCGCGTTATAAGCTTCTTTTTCAGTGAAAACGAGCTTACCGCGGTCACCCTTTACGATACCGATAATTGGACGGAATAATTTAAACAGGAGCTTTTATGTCTTTAGCAATTGAAGAAAACGCAATAAAAATGCCGGTTATAGCGCTCAGGGGACTTGTAATATTCCCCGAAATGCTTATATCCTTTGATGTGGGCAGGCAGAAATCGGCTGCGGCGCTCAAATACGCAATGGAGCACGACAGACTTATTTTCGCCGTGACCCAAAAGGAAATTCATGTTGACGATCCTGCGGATAACGATGTGTACGAGGTCGGCTGTGTCTTAAAGGTACGCCAGCTTTTAAAGCTGCCCGATAACGCAGTCAAGGTTTTTGTCGAGGGACTTTACAGAGCAGAGCATACAGGGCTTGTAAATACGGGCAGTATGCTCGTATCGGATATTGTTAAAATCGAGGATAAGCCGATTAAGAACAGATCGGTCTATATTGAAACTCTGCTTCGCCGCGTGAGGACACAGTTTGAAAAATATGCCGAGGTCTACACGAATGCTGCGGGCGATATGGCAATGCATATTGCCGAAAGCACCGATATCGGCAAATTGGCTGATTATATAGCCTCGAATGTTCCCGCTCCATATGATGATAAGCAGTATATTTTAGAGCAGTCGGATCCCATTCGCCGTGCGAGAATCCTTATTGAAATGCTCGATAAGGAGCGCGAAATAGGGGAGATAGACCGCCGCATAAACGAGAAAACCAAGGCGGCTATAGATGAAAATCAGCGGGATTATTACCTGCGCGAGCAGATGAAAATAATCAGCAGCGAGCTTTACGGCGACGAAACGGCGGACGAGCTTGAGGAATACCGCGAGAAAATATTCCGCCTTAAAGCGGACGACAGCGTGAAGGACGCGCTGTTTACCCAGGTAAACAAGCTTGCGAAAATGCCTGCGGGCGCACACGAGGCTACCGTTGTGAGAGGGTATCTTGATACCTGCCTTGAGCTTCCCTGGAATAAGGATACGGCTACGCGCGCCGATTTGAAACGCGCCGAAAAAATACTCGACCGCGATATTTACGGTATGAAAAAGGTTAAGGAACGCATACTTGAAATGCTTTCCGTTTATAAGCTTGCGCCCGGTATAAATGGGCAGATAATCTGCCTTGTCGGCCCGCCCGGAGTTGGCAAGACATCAATTGGCAAAACAATTTCGGAATGCATGGGCAGAAAATTTGCGCGCGTTTCTTTGGGCGGCGTGCATGATGAAGCGGAAATCAGAGGTCACCGCAAAACCTACATAGGCGCAATGCCCGGTAAAATAATAAACGCCGTAAAAACCGCAGGGAGCGGAAATCCGCTTATACTGCTTGACGAGGTGGATAAATTGGGCGGCGATTACAGGGGTGACCCGTCCTCTGCGCTGCTTGAGGTTTTAGACCCCGAGCAGAACGGAACCTTTGTTGACCATTTTATCGAAGTGCCGTATGATTTGAGCCGCGCGGTTTTCATAGCCACGGCGAACACCGCAGAGACCATTCCAGTACCGCTGCTTGACCGTATGGAGGTAATTGAGCTTGCGGGATATACGCGCGAGGAAAAGTTCAATATTGCAAAGCGACACCTTGTTCCGAAGGAGATATCACGGCACGGTCTTACGGCGAAAACCGTTAAAATAACCGACGGTGCTATATACTCGCTTATTGATTTTTACACCCGCGAGGCGGGCGTGCGGCGGCTTGAGCGCAGCATAGCCGCGCTTTGCAGGAAGTCCGCAAAGCTTATTGCGGGCGGTGAGCAAGGCAAAGTAACCGTAGAAGAAAAGACCGTGCGCGAAATGCTGGGCAGGCACCGCTATAAACCCGAGGTCATTCTTGAAAAGGACGAGGTCGGCATTATAAACGGGCTTGCGTGGACATCTGTCGGCGGGGAGATAATGCAGCTTGAAATCTCCTCAATGCCGGGAACGGGTAAGCTGGAATTAACAGGGTCGCTGGGAGACGTTATGAAAGAATCCGCCGCCGCGGCGGTAAGCTATGTGCGGGCAAATGCGGTGAGGCTGGGCATTGACCCCGAATTTTACAAAAAGCTGGATATTCATATTCACGCTACCGAAGCGGCAGTGCCGAAGGACGGTCCGTCCGCCGGCGTTACAATGACGGTGGGTCTCATCTCCGAGCTTACAAAAACTCCTGTAAAACGCGACATCGCAATGACGGGCGAGGTAACTATACGCGGCAGGGTGCTGCCCATAGGCGGTCTTAAAGAAAAGTCTATGGCAGCATATACGGGCGGGGTGAAAACCGTTTTCATACCCAAGGAAAATATTCCCGATTTAGAGGATGTTGACGAAACGGTAAAGGCAAGCATTGAATTTGTACCCGTGTCGTTTGTTGATGAGATAATAAGCCGCGCGCTTGCAAAAAAGACTGCAAAAG
>URNB01000100.1 GCA_900549055.1 uncultured Oscillospiraceae bacterium | reverse complement strand
AACTCGATTTTATATAATTGCATTTGCTAATGCAATTATTCAGTAGACATTATATATATCTTGAAAAATCAAACGAAAAATGTTATAGTTAATTTAAGAAAACGCTTGTTGTTATGCGAAATTATTAACTTGTGGAAATGACTTTTGCAAGTTGCGGCGTTTGCTGATAACCAAGCCTCCCTCTGATGAGTGTTGATTTGTCTTCGGTTGACACAAGCATAAAATATAATCGGGTGAGAAAATTGCTTAAATTTATTTTCGGGCGTCCGGCGTCCGGTAAGACATATCAGATACTTGAAAAAATAAAGCGGCAAACCAAGGCGGGCAGGCAGTGCGTGCTTATAGTGCCCGAGCAGTTTTCCTTTGAAAGCGAGCGGGCGGTTTTGCGCGCGCTCGGCGATAAGGCGGCGCTCGGCGTTACGGTTACAAGCTTCACGCGGCTTTGCGACGAGGTGGGCAGATACGCGGGCGGCATTGCGGGCGTTACCCTCACAGATGCGCAAAAGGTCATATTTATGAGCCGCGCGCTGCGTTCGGTTGAAGCGGAGCTTACTTTGTGGCGAAAATACTGCCGCTCGGTAAGCTTTGCAAAAACAATGCTCGATACCGTGGGCGAGTTTAAAATAAACGCCGTATCACCCGATAAATTGAAGGCTTCCGCCGAAGAGACCGAAAGCGCGGCGCTTAAAGCGAAGCTGTGCGATACCGCGCTTATATACGAGACCTACGACGCGCTTGTGGGCGAGCGGTTTTTAGACCCCGCAGACCGCCTTACAAAGCTTTACAGACAGCTTGAGGATTTTCGCTATTTTGAAAAAAAGGATGTTTTTATAGATTCGTTCAAGGGCTTTACCGGTCAGCAGTTTGCGCTGATCGACAGAGTTTTATCTCAGGCGGACAACCTGACCGCGGCGCTTACCGACGCGCCCGAAACAGGGGGCGAATTCGGTATTTTCTCGAATATACGCGCCGCAGCAGAGAAAATACGGTACGCCGCCGCGCGTTACCGCATTTCTGAGGAGGAGCCGCTTGTTTTAGGCAAGCCGATTTCCGTTTCGGCGAATATTGCGGCGGTGGAAAGGCTTATTTCGGGCGGCACACCCGAAAAAACGGAGAATGACGGCTCGCTTACCGTCTGCGCCGCGGACACTGCGGCAGAAGAAGCGGAGTTTGCCGTGAGGAATATCCGCAGACTTGTGCGGACGGAAAATTACCGCTATCGTGATTTTGTAATAATAGCGCGGGACGCGGAGCGGTATGACGACTTTATAAACGCCGCGTGCGAGACCTACGGCGTTCCCTGCTTTTCGGATAAGCGCCGCCCGCTTTCGGCATTTCCGCTCGCCGCCCTTGCCGACGCGGCAATACAGGCGATACTTAAAGGCGACAGCGAGAGCATACTGCGCTTCCACAAAACGGGGCTCGGGACGCTTAATACCGCCGAAATATCCGAGCTTGAAAATTATGTCACTCTTTGGAATATTGAGGGGGATATGTGGCGGCACGAGTGGGTGATGGATGTGCGCGGCTTTGTATCGGACGATACAGAACCTGACGAAAAAGCGCTCGGTGAAATAAATAAGCTGCGAAAAATGGCAATTTCACCGCTTGAAAAGCTGCGTGCGGAGTTCGGCGGCACCGCCGAGGATATGGCGGCGGCGCTGGTGCGGCTTTTTGAAGAGTGCGGGGCAGCGGAGAAATTATCTGCTATGTCGCAGAAATTTTTAAATGATTCCGAAGAATTTTCATCTGACGTTTTAAGGCAAAGCTATGACAGATATATGAAGCTGCTTGACGGCATTACAGCATGCTTTGGTACACGGGAAGTCGGAAAGCAGGAATTTCGCGAGGTTTTAAGCCTTGCGGTATCATTTGAAACGGTGGGGTCTGTTCCGCGGTATCTTGATGAGGTCACCTTCGGCGCAGCGGACAGAATACGCCCTTCGCGCCCGAAAGTTGCCTTTATTTTGGGCGCTAATCAGGGCGTTTTTCCGAAAGAAATATCCGCCTCGGGCATTTTCAGAATATCCGACCGCAAAAGTCTTATAGCGCTCGGCGTTGATATTCCCGATAAATCGGTATCTGCGGCGACCGATGAAAATTATCTGGTTTACTGCAACCTCTGCTGTCCGTCGGATAAGCTTTTTATTTCCTACGCGCGGCGGTCGCTTACGGGCGAGAATATGGAGCCTTCGGCGTTTGTGCAGGAAATAACCGAGAATATAGCTCACGGATTTGTTGCCGAGCCGGAGGAAAAAATAACCGATGAAAATCTGCCCGAAACAGCGGCTTCGGCGTATTCGGAGCTCTGCCGCAGAAGAAACGCCGAAAACGGCGGCGCGGCGGAAATACGCGCGGCGCTTGCGGGCACAAAGGAATTTAAAAAAGCAGAATACACCGAAAAAAGGCTTTCGGGCGCACCCGCCGCTATCGGCAAGGAAACGGCGCGGCAGCTTTTCGGGGAAGAAATTAAAATGTCCGCATCCAGGCTTGATACCTTTAACCGCTGTCGCTTCGGCTTTTTCTGCCGATACGGACTTTCGGTCAAAAAGCTGCAGCCTGCCGAATTTGACGTTTTGCAGCGCGGCACGGTGGTACACTACTGCCTTGAAAGATTTGTTAAGGAATACGGCAAGGGCGTATCGGTATTATCGCCCGAAAAAATCGAGGAGCTTACAGACGGCTACATAAACGATTATCTTGACGGAGTTACCGGCTACCGTGCCGTTGAGACCGCGCGGGGCAGGTTTTTGGTTTCCCGAATTTCGCGATCGGTTAAAGAGGTGGCGAAAAGGCTCGCCGAGGAATTTGCCCAAAGCGGCTTTGAGCCGATTGCCTGTGAGCTTAAAATAGGCGGCGAGGGCGAAAAGCTTGAATTTCCGTATGACGGCGGCAAAATATCCGTTTCGGGCAGTATTGACCGCGTGGATAAATTCGGCGGCTATATACGCGTTGTGGACTACAAAACAGGCAGTAAAAAGTTTAAATTACCCGATATTCTTTTCGGGCTTAATTTGCAAATGCTTTTGTACCTTTACGCCGCGGTGCGGGGAGCGGGGCTGCCCGATGAAGACGCGGCGGGAATACTGTATATGCCCTCAAAGCGGGATACTGCCGATAAGGGCATGGCTATGAACGGGCTTATTCGTAAGGATGAGGAAATAGTTGCCGCAATGGACAGGGAAAAGCAGGGCGATTTTGTCCCGAAATACGCCGTCACCAAAAGCGGCGAGCTTAAAAAGACCTGCACCTCGTTTATTTCGGAAGAGGAATTTTCCGAGATATTCGATTTTATTGAAAGAATTATGAAAAGAACGGGAAACACCGTAGCCTCTGGTGATATCGCCGTAAGCCCTGTTGACGGCAGAGAAACGCCCGCCTGCAAATACTGCGATTTCGCGTCGGTCTGCGGCAGGGAGGACGAGCCCTGCTTCCGTGTTCCCGACCTTAAAAACGAGGAAATATTTGAAAAGCTGAAAAAGGGGGATGAATATGGCGTTTGAACCTACCGCCGCGCAGCAGGCGGCAATAGACGCGCGCGGGAATATTTTGGTTTCCGCCGCTGCAGGCTCGGGCAAAACTGCGGTTTTGGTTGAAAGGGTCATAAAAATGCTGACCGATGAAAGCAATCCCGTAAACGCCGACCGCCTTTTAATAGTCACCTTCACAAACGCCGCCGCCGCGGAAATGCGCACGCGAATCGAGAAGCGGCTGGACGCGGAGTGCCGCGCCAACCCCGATAACATAGGGCTTTTGCGGCAAAGGCAGCAGCTGAATAACGCAAAGATATGCACGATTGACTCCTTCTGTATAGACCTGGTGCGCGAAAATTTTGAAAGAGTGGGTGTATCCCCCGATTTTAAAATGAGCGACGGCTATTCTCTGCGCCCGACGGACGAAGCGGTGCTGAAATCTGTACTTGAAGGGTATTACGAAGAAAATGACCCGATATTTTTGCAGCTGCTCGATACCGTGGGCGCGGAGTACGACGACGGCAATTTTTCCGCCTTTGTGCTTAAAATTTACGATTACAGCCGCCAGTTGGCTTTCCCGAAAGAGTGGTTTGCCGCTCTGCCTAAGGCTTATAAAAACGGTTTTGGGGCTGATAACGAATGGTATAAATACGCGGTTGAAAGCGCCTTAATATCCGCTTCGGATATGCAGGCGCTTATTGCGGAGGCGGCGGATATATGCTTAGAGGACGAAAAAACGGCGGAAAAATATCTGCCCGATATTACCGAATCCGCAAAGCGTACAGCAGCGCTGGCAAATGCCTGCAATAACGGTGACTGGGATGAAATTTATAATTCCCTGAACACCTTTTCGCTTTCGCCTCTGCCGCGCGCAAACGGACTTGCGGGGGCCCCGCAGGCCGCCGCCGCAAAGCTTGCCTATAAATATCTTGAGAAGGATATTGAGCGCCTGCAAAAGCTTTTTTATGCCGATTCCGCTTTTATATCCGCGCAGTTTAATTCACTTTACCCGGTAGTACGGCTGCTTTCCGAAATACTTATTGAGTTTGATAAAAGGCTTTTTGCCGAGTATTCCGAGCGCGGCACCTTTACCTTCCACAACACCGAGCATATGGCACTGCGGCTTTTGTGCGAGGCGGAGAAAGCTCCCGATGATGAGCTTTTAAAGCTTTACGATGAGGTTATGGTGGATGAATACCAGGATACAAACGATTTGCAGGATACGCTTTTCCACATTCTTTCCCACCACGGGGAGCGGCTTTTTGCCGTGGGGGATGTGAAACAAAGCATTTACGGCTTTCGCGGAGCGGATCCCTCAAACTTTTTAAAGAAAAAGGCTGCGGCGCTGCCGTATGACAAGGCAGGGAAGAGCGACCCCAAAAAGATTATTTTGGGCAGTAATTTCCGCTGCCGTGCAGAGGTCTGCCGATACATAAATTTCTTTTTTGAGCATATGATGACCGAAAACACGGGCAGCATAGCCTATAACGAAGAAGAAAGGCTGATACCTGCCGCGAAATATCCCGAGACGGCCGAGCCGCCGGCCGAGCTGGATATTATAAGCGCTAAAGGCTCTGCCGAGGAAAGGCTGATTGCCGAGGCGCGGCATATTGCGGAGTATATTAAATCGGCGGTAAACGGAAAGCCGATGATACGCGCGGACGAAAAAAATCTGCGCCCCGCGAAGTTTTCCGATTTCACAATACTTCTGCGTTCGCCGAAATACAAAGCGGGAATTATTGCAAAGGAGCTGCGAAAACACGGCGTCCCCGCAAATTTTTCCGCCGAAAGCTTTGCCGAGACTACCGAAATATCGGTATTTTTGGCGCTTTTGAAGGTGATTGATAACCCCGAATCGGATATTGAGCTGTTATGCGTGCTGTTGTCTCCCATATTCGGGTTTACGCCCGAAGAGACCGCGAACCTACGCATAAACAGGCGGCGCGGCAGCCTTTACTCGGCGCTTGTATTTGCTGCCGAAAACGGCGATGTTCACGCAAAAAATACCCTTGATACGCTGCAAAAATACCGCCTTTTAAGCGTTACGCTGCCGCTTTCAAAGCTTATAATGCGGCTGCTTGGCAGCACCGATTACCTAAACACCGTATCGGCAGGGAAGGAGGGCATACGCCGCCGAAATAACCTGCTGCTGCTTGCAAGCTACGCTGCGCAGTACGAGGCCGATACAGGCAGCGGTATAGGCGGGTTTGTAAGGTTTATTTTAAAGCAATCCGAAAGCGGAATAAGAGCCGCCGCGGCGGGCTCTGCGGGCGATACGGTAAATATCATGAGCATACATGCCTCAAAAGGGCTGCAATTTCCCGTTTGCATTGTGGCAGATACCACCGCCGCCTTTAACGACGGCGACGCACGCGAGGATACGCTCTTTTCGGCGGAGCACGGCATAGGCTTCAGGTATTTTGACGAGGCGGCAAAAACCCGCTTTACCACGATATGCCGCGAGGTGATAATCGATAAGCAGCGCAAAACCGCGAAAGAGGAAGAGCTGCGGCTTTTGTATGTTGCAATGACCCGCACACAGGATAAGCTTATGCTTATATCCTCTGTAAGTGACGCGGAAAAGGAAATTGCCGAAGAAATTTCCGCTTTGACCCTTTGCGGCGGTCAGCCCGATAAGCTTTTCTCCCGCTTTAAATCCTACGCAAAATGGCTGCTGGTATCTGCCTTGCTGCACCCCGACGGCAGGGAATTACGCGGGAACGGGACTAATATTATTCCCGACACTACCGAAAGCCGCCTTTTCTTAAGGGTGATATACCCCGAGCCTGAAAACGCCGAGGAAAAAGCGGAGGAAAAAGAGGTTTATGCGGCGGATAATGATTTGACCGAAAAAATACGGGAAAGCATTTCTTTTGAGTACCCCTATGCGCCGCTTTTGCAGGTGGAGGCAAAAAGCTCGGTTTCGGCGCTTGCAAATAAGGCTGAAAGCGATAAATTCGCGTTTTCGGCGCGCCCTGCGTTTATGAGCAAGGGCGGAATCACCGCAGCCGAGCGCGGCACCGCGACCCACCGTGTAATGGAGTTTATAGACTTTAATAAAGCCGGCGAATTGGATGCAGAGCTTGAAAGGCTTTATGAGTGGCAATATTTAAGCGAGCGGGAATATAACGCTGTGCCGAGGGATAAAATCAAAGCGTTTTTTGAAAGCGATATTTTCGCGCGCATAAAAAAATCCCCCTTGGTTAAAAGGGAGATGAGGTTTTTAACCGAGCTGCCCGCAAATAAGCTGCTCGCAAGCCCCGATAAGGCGTTTGAAAATGAAAAAATAATCGTTCAGGGCGCGGTGGACCTCTGCTTTGAGGAGGATGGCGAAATCGTGGTGCTTGATTTTAAAACCGATCATGCCGAAGATGGGGAAGCCTTACGCGCCGCTTACGGCGGTCAGCTTGCAATCTATGCGCTTGCCTGCGAAAAGATTTTTGAAAAGCCCGTAAAGCAGACCGTTATTTATTCCTTTGCGTTGTCAAAGGAAATCAATGTGTAAATGATCGTGTCGAAAAAGACGACACGATCTTGGACGGGAATGCCGTTCGCTCGAAAATCACGGATTTTCGGACTGCACTCCCTACTCTTGCGGTGCCCAAAGAAAATAATCGCTTGGAGCGCGAATTTTCTT
>URNB01000099.1 GCA_900549055.1 uncultured Oscillospiraceae bacterium | reverse complement strand
TTCCATCTCTTGCGTGATCATCGCCGCGAACATCCATAGAGTCGCACTTTACATCGCCCAAAATCACATTGGTTTTTTCGGTGTTGATATTTATCTGAATGCTCTTTACCGCGCTGCAGGCTGCTGTGACGCGGTCGGTAAAATCATCGGAGCAGGGAAGTGTCTTACCGTTGATAACGGCGCACACCATAATTTCCCCGGTCGCTTCGGCTATTCGGAGGTATATATGGCGCAGAAGCCCGGAATGCCTTTCCTCATTGTAAACAGATATATTGTTTTCTATGATCCAGCTTCGGCAGGCATCGGTTATCTGCGAAAAGGCTTCGGGCTGCAAAGCGCAGTCGCGGCATTTAACGATTCTGTGGGAATGAAAGGCATAGAAGCCCGCCTCTCCGTCTGCCGTGAGCGGATATTGCGCCTTGTTGCGGTAGCGGTCGCTGCTGCCAGAGCAAATTATCGGCATGGGCGGCATATCTGTTCCGCCGATTCGTTTTATCGCTTCATATACCTTATCGGATTTGATTCGGCATTCCGCGTCATAGCTTATATGGCGGTATACGCAGCCGCCGCACTGCGAAAATGAGGGACAGTCGTTTTCCGCTCTATCGGGCGACGGCTTGATGATTTCGATAAGCTTTCCGTAGGCAAAGCTCTTTTTGACCTTGAGAATTTTCACCAAAGCCGTATCGCCGATTGCGGTCATCGGAACGAAGACAGCCATGCCGCCGCATTTGCCTATGCCGCTGCCGTCTGATGTCATATCGATTATTTCAAGAACGGTTTCATCGTTTTTTTGCAAAATATTCTCACACCTTGACTATTGAAAATACTGAATTACGACTTTTTGTTTTGTGCAAAAAGTAAAAAAATGCGCAAAATTCATTTTTTTGTAACAAATTTCTTGACAAATTGACGCATTGTGTTAAAATAAAAACATAAATTTTATTTGTATAAAAGCGGCAGGGTAATAATTCTGTCGTTTTTCTTTTTTTGCCTGTGCTTTCTTAATATTCGGCAGGCTTGTGCGGGTCTGCCTGTTTTCATTCCTCATTCTGTGAGCGGCATTTTGAGTTTTTCTAAGGCAGACATTTTTTATCACGCCGCTTTCATAAATTATAAGCTTAAAAGCGAACAAAGTCAAAGAAAAGCCGAATTCAGTCATAATATTACCAATTTTTGACTTGACACAACTCTTCGCAGCGCTTATAATATCAGCGTAAAAACAAATAATTGTTTTTAGAATATTTTATGGATGGAGAATGTAAAATGGATTTATCGGAACTGTTAAACAACAGTCGGTTATCGTCTGTATGCGATCACCTGGTGAACGGCGGCGATTTGGACGAATATCCCGAACGGCAGAGCTATGCGGAAGAAATCAAAAATTCCGAAAAAGCGCTGTATGCCCTTGCGGATAAATACGGCAGCGACTCATCGGAGCAGGATGAAATATCCGATATTATAGGCGCTTCGCTCAGCACGCTTCGCAGAACCTTTTTTGAAATGGGAATGATTTCCGGCATAAAATTCGCAGAGGATGTTCATAAGGGCGCGCAGGAGCTGAAAAGATAAACGGCTGAATGCGTATAAAAAGCCGCTATTTTCGGCTTTTCAGCGTTGCAATCTGCGCGCGGTATTCAGCGGGAGACAGATCCGTTATCTGCTTAAAGGAACGGTTGAACGAGCGTATTGTTCCGAAGCCGACCTCCTCGGAGATCTCGGCGATTTTTTTATCTGTTTCCCTGAGCAGCGCGCACGCCTCATTGATTCGCAGATTATTTATATACTCGTTGAAGTTTTGACCTAATTTGCGGTTAATGAGGTGGGAAACATAGTATTTGCTTAAGTGCAGTCTTTCCGCAACCGAATCGAGGGTTATTTGCTCGGTGAAATTGTGCGTGCAGAAATCCATAATGCCGTAGAACGCGGAATTCTTTTCGAAATTTGCGTTTTTCAGCACGAAATGGGGCAGCATAATACTCATTGCGATATTTATGCAGCCGATAAGCCGCATTTTTCCGTATTCGGATCTATCACAGTAAAGGGTATGGATTTTTCCGAACAGCTCGCACAGCTCATCGGTCTCGTCTGCTAAAATGACATTTTTGTCCGGAATGCTTTTGGAAATTTTATCCGAAAATCCGCAAAGTATTTCAGATGAAAAAATCAGCACCATATATTCGCCGCGCTCTATCGTTTCGTAATAATGAATCTGATTCGGAAAGGCGATAAAGGTGTCTCCGGGGTTTAAGAGATAGCCGTTTTTATCGGCATATGCCATTGATTGCCCGCTTATAGCATAAACAATTTCAATTTCTTTATGGAGATGCATTGTTTCGCCCAGAATGGAGGAACAGTTGAATTCAATCAGATTGGTCTTATTTTCGTAAATAACATCCATTGATCGGACTCCCTTGCGGCACCCGTACAAGCGCCGCTGAATATAATGTCAGTAAAAGGGGGACTGACGGTGAAAACATTGAAGGACATTGATCCCGGTGCCGCTGCGGCAGTTAAGGAAATTACCGTGGGAGGAGACATGCGCAGGCGGCTGCTCGATATTGGGCTTACGCCGGGAACAAGGGTGGAATGTATAGGAAAAAGCCCCGGCGGAGATCCTAAAGCGTTTTTAATACGCGGCGCGGTGATTGCACTGCGCGAGGAGGATTGCGCCGGGATATTTGTTTCCGAGCTTTAGAAAAGCCCGGATATAATTCCGTTTTCGTCAATATCTATACGCTCCGCGGCAGGGTGCTTCGGCAGTCCCGGCATGGTCATGATATCGCCTGTGAGAACAACGATAAAGCCTGCGCCCGCGGAAATCTTAACATTTTTAACGGTCACCGTGAAATCCTCGGGAGCGCCGAGAAGAGCGGGATCATCGGAAAAGCTGTACTGCGTTTTCGCGATGCAGACAGGAAAGCCGGCAAAGCCGTTTTCATTAAGGGCTGCAATCTGCTTTTGCGCGGCGGGAAGGATATTAATTCCTTTTCCGCCGTATATTTTTTTGACTACGGCCTCTATCTTTTCTTCAATAGTGCCGTTAAGCGAATAGCTGAAGGTGAAATCGCCCTTTTCCTCCTCGCAGAGTCTAACAACCTCGCGTGCCAATTCCTCGCCGCCCTTTCCGCCGTCCGCCCAGACGGTGGAAAGCACGGTATTTACGCCGAGCTCCTTGCATTTCTTTATTATAAAATCAATTTCGCCGTCGGTATCGGTCGGGAAGCGGTTGATTGCCACAACGCATGGCAGCTTATAAACGCTTTTAATGTTGGAAACATGCCTTAAGAGATTGGGAATACCCCTTTCGAGCGCTGCAATATCTTCTGTATCAAGGCTCTTTTTATCAAGCCCGCCGTGCATTTTAAGCGCACGGACGGTGGCGACCATAACTACCGCAGCGGGGGTAAGACCCGCCGCTCTGCATTTTATATCCAAAAACTTTTCAGCACCGAGATCTGCGCCGAAGCCCGCTTCGGTTACCGCGTAATCGCCGAGCCGCATTGCAAGACGGGTTGCCGTCACGGAGTTGCAGCCGTGGGCAATGTTTGCAAACGGCCCGCCGTGCACCAGCGCGGGAGTTCCCTCAAGCGTCTGCACGAGATTGGGTTTTAATGCGTCCTTTAAAAGCGCAGCCATCGCGCCCTCTGCCTTAAGCTCGGCGCAGGTGACGGGCTTGCCGTCAAAATTATAGCCTATTATTATGCGCGAAAGCCGTTCCTTCAGTTCGGTTATCGATTGTGAAAGGCAGAGAATAGCCATTATTTCGCTCGCAACCGTAATGTCAAAGCCGTCCTCGCGCGGAACGCCGTTTGCAACGCCGCCGAGACCGTCCACAATATTACGCAGCTGTCTGTCGTTCATGTCAACGCAGCGCTTCCAGGTTATGCGGCGCACATCGATTCTGAGCTCATTGCCCTGCTTGATGTGGTTATCAAGCATTGCGGCAAGCAAATTGTTTGCCGCACCTATTGCATGAAAATCACCCGTGAAGTGTAAATTAATATCCTCCATCGGCACGACCTGGGCGTATCCGCCGCCCGCAGCGCCGCCCTTTATGCCGAAGACGGGGCCGAGAGACGGCTCACGGAGCGCTACCATAACGTTTTTTCCTATTCTTTTAAGACCGTCGGCAAGACCGATGGTGGTGGTGGTTTTGCCCTCGCCCGCGGGGGTGGGTGTGATGGCGGTAACGAGTATGAGCTTGCCATCCGGGCGTTTATTTTCCTTCATGATTGAAAGGTCAATCTTTGCTTTGTATCTGCCGTAAAGCTCAACATATTTTTCATCTATTCCGGCTGCCTCTGCAATTTCCGAAATAGGCTGCATTTTGCAGCGGTGAGCGATTTCTATATCTGATAAATAGGACATTTTCAACACCTCGGCGAATTAATTAATAAATCGGATAACGGGAGCAAAGCTCGGTGACCTCGCCTGTGATAATTTCCTTATTCGGCTCAAAATCGTTTGCGCAAAGGGCTATCCATCTTGCAATATCCTTCATTTCCGCTTCCTTAAAGCCGCGTGTGGTAACCGCAGGCGTACCGACTCTGAGGCCGCTTGTGACAAACGGGCTTTGCGGATCGTTCGGTACGGTGTTTTTGTTTGCGGTGATATGCACCTCGTCAAGCCTGTGCTCAAGCTCCTTACCGGTAATACCGTTTTTAATGAGCTTTAATAAAATAAGGTGATTATCCGTTCCGCCGGATACTATATCAAATCCCTCATCCTGAAGCGCAGAGCAGAGCGCCTTGGAATTTTTGAGTATCTGCTGCTGATATTTCCTGAATTCGGGTGTGAGAGCTTCGCCTAATGCCACCGCCTTTGCAGCGATTATGTGCATAAGCGGCCCGCCCTGTGTGCCGGGGAAAATAGCCTTATCTATTTGTGCGGCATACTTTTCCTTGCAGAGAATAAGTCCGCCGCGCGGCCCGCGGAGGGTTTTGTGGGTTGTGGTGGTCACAACATCGGCATACGGCACCGGCGAGGGGTGAAGCCCTGCGGCTACAAGTCCCGCAATATGCGCCATATCCACCATTAAATACGCACCGACCTCATCGGCAATTTCACGGCAGCGCTTAAAATCAATTATGCGTGAATATGCGCTTGCACCCGCAATTATCATTTTCGGCTTGCATTCAAGCGCTATGCGGCGCATTTCATCATAGTCAATCATTTCGGTTTCGGAGCTTACGCCGTAGGGAACAACATTAAAATATTTGCCCGAAATGTTGACCGGCGAGCCGTGGGATAAATGCCCGCCCTGCTGCAGATTCATGCCCATAACGGTGTCACCGGGATTTAAAAAGGCGAAGAATACCGCAAGGTTTGCGCTTGCGCCGCAGTGTGGCTGAACATTGGCATGCTCTGCGCCGAAAAGCTTTTTCGCGCGTTCTCTCGCGATGTTTTCAACCACATCAACGCATTGACAGCCGCCGTAATACCGCTTGCCCGGGTAACCTTCCGCATATTTATTGGTAAGCACGCCGCCCGCAGCCAAAAGCACAGCCTTTGAAACGATGTTTTCCGAGGCTATAAGCTCAATATTGTGCTGCTGGCGCTCAAGCTCAGCGTGGCAGGCAGCTGCAACCTCGGTATCATAATTTTTAAGCTCTTCAAAAAAATTCATTTATTTGCCTCCTATACATTTAAAACCGAAACGATGTTTTCGGTAAGATATTTTTCCAGTATCGGGTCAATAACGCTTTTCACGAATTCCTCGGTTTGAGAAACGCTTCTGCCGATGTATTTCCGCGGGTCAAGCTCCTTTATTATTTCTTCCTTTGTAAGCGGAATACGCTCGTCCGCAGCTATACGGTCTATAAGATCGTTAGCCCCGCCCTCAAGTTTTACCTTTGCGGCAGCCGCATGGGATAAAACACGGATTATTTCGTGCAGCTCCTGGCGGTCGCCGCCACGCTTTACGGATTCCATCATAATATTTTCTGTTGCCATAAAGGGCAGCTTTTCCATCACTCGGCGGTTAATAACCTTTTCATAGACCACAAGGTCGGAGGTTACATTTATGTAGATATTGAGTATGGCATCCACTGCCAAAAACGCTTCGGCAACGGAAATGCGCTTGTTTGCGCTGTCGTCAAGCGTGCGCTCAAACCATTGCGTGCCTGCGGTCATTGCGGGGTTTACGGCGTCGATTATAACATATCTTGCAAGGGAGGAAATGCGTTCGCAGCGCATGGGGTTGCGTTTATACGGCATTGCGGATGAGCCTATCTGGCTTTTTCCGAACGGTTCCTCCATTTCCTCAAAGGATTGCAAAAGCCGCATATCGTTTGAAAATTTATATGCGCTCTGCGCAAAGCCCGACAGCACCGAAAGAAAATACGAATCGGTTTTTCTTGAATAGGTCTGCCCCGAAACCGGTACGCAGGCGTCAAAGCCCAAATCTGCGGCTATCAGCGTTTCAAGCCTTTTAACCTTTTCTTCGTCCCCGGAGAAAAGCTCCATAAAGCTTGCCTGTGTGCCGGTTGTGCCCTTTGAGCCCAAAAGCTTTAAATTTTCAAGCTGGAATTCGAGGTTCATAATATCCTGCGACAGCTCATACATCCAAAGCGTTGCGCGCTTACCCACGGTTGTAAGCTGCGCGGGCTGCAAATGAGTGTAGGCAAGGCAGGGGAGGGCCTTGTATTTCAGCGCAAATTCAGAAAGATTTTTAAGCACCTGCGCCGCTTTTTTCATAATAATGCCTGACGCCTCGCGCAGGATTATAACATCGGTATTATCGCCGACATAGCAGCTTGTTGCGCCCAAATGAATTATGGGTTCTGCCTTCGGACACTGTACGCCGAATGCGTAAACATGCGACATGACATCATGCCGAACCTCTTTTTCGCGCGCCTCGGCGACATCGTAATTAATATTGTCCTTATTGGCTTCCATTTCGGCTATCTGCTCGTCGGTAATGTTAAGCCCTAACTCCTTTTCCGACTTGGCGAGAGCAATCCACAGTCTGCGCCAGGTGCGGAATTTAAAGTTTTCCGAAAAAATATGCTGCATTTCGTCGGAAGCATAGCGGGTTGAAAGCGGTGAAATGTAAAAATCTTTGTTATCAGGCATAAGCGGCTCCTTTTCAACTATATATAGTACATGAGGATTATACCATACCCATTATATTTTGTCAATTGCCGCAAGGCATATTTTGGCTTGAATAAGTGTAGGTTTACAATAGATGTGTTACAGAGATTAAAAAAGAGTGACGAATGGAGCT
>URNB01000098.1 GCA_900549055.1 uncultured Oscillospiraceae bacterium | reverse complement strand
TCTTGGGAGCGGATGTGGACTCCGGCGCGGTGACAGAGCTGAATTCGGATATTGATGCGGTTGCCACGGCAGAGCAGCTGGCAAGGCTTATAAACGATACGGATACAAAGGGTAAGTATTATGAGCTGACCGCCGACATTAAGCTTAACGACACTAAGGACGCCAAATGGTATGAAAAGGGCGGCAATAACGAATGGTACTCTGTAAACGATGACCGTGCTAATCATTTTAACGGTACATTCGACGGTAAGGGTCATACGGTAAGCGGTCTTTACTACGGCAAAACTCCCGGCAGGGACGGCTGGCGCTCGGCGCTCTTCCCGATGATAGGCGCTGGCTCGGTTATCCGCAATGTCGGCGTTATAAATTCCTACATTTCGGGCTTCGGAAATGCGGCGGCAATAGTCGGCTGGAGCCGCGACAACGGCGACGGCACATCCCCCGTGATTTCGGGCTGCTATGCCGATGAGACTGTTATAATAAAGGGTATGCGCACCGCGGGTATAGTTGCGGCGGGCAGTCTGCCCGTTAATATCAGCAACTGCTTCTTTACAGGCAAAACGGAAGCGACCGAGGGCGTAAACGGCGCTATGACCGCATACTTCTGGTCGCAGGGAATAAGCATTTCAAACTGCTTCTCGGCAGGCGTCGGCATTTATTACAGTGCGGACGGCTCATCTTCAAATTATGTGCTTAAAAACTGCTATTCGACCGTAAAGCAGAACGGAGTTACAACCCTTTCCGCTTCGGATATGAAGGGCACCGTTTCAAAGCAGAAGTCGGTATTTAAGGGCTTCGATTTCGTAAGCGTATGGAGCCTTGCGGACGGTAAATATCCGTCTCTTAAGGTTATACCCGCGAATTACGGAATAGGCGCGGTAGGCGAGGTTTGGTCGGGCAATGTTGCAAAAAGCTATGCTTCGGGCAGCGGCACAAAGGCAAGCCCATACCTTATTGAAACCGCGGCGCAGCTGGCTCGCCTTATAAAGGATAACGATACGCGCGGCAAATATTATAAGCTCACCGCCGATATTTTACTCAATGATACCACTGCCGATAACTGGCACGAAAGCGGTAAAAACACCGGCGCTAATGTTTGGTTCTCTGTAAACGACGATAAGCACACGCAGTTTAACGGATATTTTGAGGGCGACGGTCATGTCGTCAGCGGAATTTATTATAACAGCAATCCGGGGATTGACGGATATCGCTCGGGCCTTTTCCCGATGGTGGGCGAAGGCGCGGTAATCCGCAATGTCGGCGTTGTTAACTCCTATATGTCCTGCCTTTCAAATGTCGGCGCAATTGTCGGTTGGAGCAATTCAGAGGGCGAGGGCAAATCGGCGAATCCGAAAAGCGCGGTCGTTTCTGGCTGCTATGCCGATGAAACGGTTATTATAAAGGGAATGCGCGCAGGCGGTATTGTGGGCGCAGGCTCACTGCCCGTTGATATTGATAACTGCTATTTTACGGGCAGCCTTTCCGCAACCTGCCTTGATGATGACGGGAAAACACCGATATCGGCGGGAATTGCCTGCTATTTCTGGGCACCGGGAAATAATATCGTGAATTCGTATTCTATTGATTATCCTCTCTACCGTGTTTCGGGCACGGCAAATTTCAATATCCGTGATTGCTATTCAAATGTAGCGCAAGCGAATGTAAGAACGCGCACTAAGGCGCAAATGACAGGCGCTGCGGCAAGGAAGAATATGCCGGCGTTCGATTGGGACAAAATTTGGAAGACCGCCTCAAAAACGCCAATGCTCATAAAGGTACCGGAGGGCTATCAGGCAAACGGCTATAACGGCAAGGTCGGCGAGGTATGGAGCGGTCAGGTCGCCTCATCCTTTGCGGGCGGCAGCGGAACTAAAAACGATCCGTACCTTATTTCCACAGGCGAACAGCTTGCAAAATTCGTGACAGGAATACTTGACAAGCCGAATAAAAATAATGTATACTATAAGCTTACGACAGATATTTATCTGAATGATACAACAAGGACCGACTGGAAGGACGAAGCGCGCTCCTGGTATTTCTCAACCTGGAGTCAGTATGAGGCGTCAAAGGGCTTTATGGGCGTATTCGACGGAAACGGTCACACCGTTTCGGGTATTTATCTTAATGTTGATAACGACGGTCAGGTATTGGGCGGATTAATACCCGTAATAGGCGAAGGCGGCGTCGTTAAAAATGTCGGCGTTGTGAATTCCTACCTGCGCGGCTACGATAACAAATACGGCTGCGGCTGGATAGGCGCGATATGCGGATATTCCTATTATTGGGAAAATACCATACCAGGAACGCTTGCGACGATAAGCGGCTGCTTTGCCGACAAATCGGTTACGGTAAGCGGTCAGTGCGCGGGCGGTATAATAGGTGCAACGCCTAAAGCAATGCTCATTGAAAACTGCTACTTTACAGGCACTCTGCTTTCGGAAAGCGATGGCATAAAGGGCGGAAT
Source organism: uncultured Oscillospiraceae bacterium (assembly GCA_900549055.1). GTDB lineage: Bacteria > Bacillota > Clostridia > Oscillospirales > Acutalibacteraceae > UBA737. The sequence goes on along the minus strand of URNB01000098.1, from coordinate 4,787 downwards.
AGTCGGCTACAACTGGAGCGGCGTTATTAAAAGCCCGATAAGAAACTGCTATGTAGCGAACGCCGCAAAGGACAGCGCAATAGGCAAATGCTTCGACACCACCAAGTGCGAAAATGTTTACTGCACGGTGGCAACACCGTCGGGCGGCAGCATTTTAAGCCTTAAATCCATGCGCGGTGCAAATGCCGAAAAGTACATGACCGGCTTTGATTTCAAGAATATTTGGTACGCCTGCAAGGACGGCACGCCCGTTTTAAGAATGTTCGGCACTACCTCAAGGTATTCAAACACCTCGCCGTTTGATAAGGTCTGCATAACCTTTATCACCAACGGCGGCAACGAGATAGAACCGATCTACGGCGAAGAGGGCGAGAAAATAAGCTGGCCTGAGGTTACGAAACGCGGCTATGAGTTTGAGGGCTGGTATGTTTACAAGGAGCTGGATGTTGAATTCCCGCTGGATGTATTCCCGATGAACGATATAACCCTGTACGCAAAGTGGAAATCTGTAAGCATTGAGCAGGGCTTTGAAAAGGATTACGATACCGCACTGCTCGGCAATGATTACGAGCTTTACTCACTCGGTATGCAGGGCTTCTCCTTCGATAAGGTTCACGGCGGAACAAAATCCGTTCACAGAATAGGAAAGCTCGAAAGCGACAGCTCGTTTATACCGTTCGACAGCTCACTCGGAGAGCTTGTTCCCGGCAAGGAATACGAAATGACCGTTTGGGTATATACCGAGAACGGTAAAGATCCCGTAAAGCTGACCTTAGGACAAATCGGAAAGGCTTCACTTTCGGCAAAGCCTAAATATGTTCAGTCACTTACGGATATTTCGGCGGATAAGGCTGGCTCATGGCAGCAGGTCTCCTTGACCTTTGCGGCGGGAGAAAAATATCTTGTGATCACAAGCTCCGGCTCCGAAAGCATTTATTTTGACGATATGGTAATTATGCCGACAGGCAAGGACGCTACGCCCGCAAACGGTGCGGCAGAGCCCGAAAAGAACGAGGGACATAAAGCGCTTTATACCGCGATAATCGTTTCCGCAGCCGTTATAATCTGCGCCGGAGCGGCGGCAATTGTTTACTCGGTCAAAAGAAGGACGGCAAAAAAGCAATAATCGAATATATAACATCTGATCAGGAGATTTTTTTATGAAAATGAGAGCACCGGCGTATCCGCTTATCACTGTGGATCCGTATTTCAGCGTTTGGTCAACAAGCAACAACCTTACCGACAGTGATATTAAAACCTGGTATTCAAAGACCTGCTTTTTAATCGGCAAGGCGGAAATCGACGGAAAAGGATATATGTTTATGGGCTCGGCGGCGGATATGAAGCTGCCGCCCATGGCACAGACCGATGTGACCGTTAAAAGCTTTTCCACAGTCTATACCTTTGCGGCAGCGGGCGTTTGCCTTAAGGCGGAGTTCTTTACACCGGTGCTGCCGACAGATCTTGATATGCTTTCAAGACCTGCATCATACATGAGAATAGGTCTTGAATCGCAGGATAACGCGCGTCATGAGGTTAAGATCACGGTTTCGGCATCGCAGGATTTTTGCGTCGAACGCAAGCTCCAAAACTGCGTGCTGACCGAAACGGCGGAAATCGGCAACGGAATTTCGGCGATGAAAATGGGCGGCGTTGAACAGGCAATTTTAGGATATTCGGGGGACGCTCACGGCATAGACTGGGGATACTTTTATTTGGCAAGCAATAAAGGAACGGTTTCCGGCACGGAAATGGCGGATAGAAAATTTTTAAAGGCAGAGCTCCCTCTTGACACAGGGAAAAATAATACCGCAACGGTGGTTTTTGCCTATGACGATATTTATTCGGTAAAATATTTCGGCGAGCCGCTTAAGGCATACTGGAAGCGGAACGGAGATACCTGCGAGCAGATAATAGGAAAAGCGTTTTCCGATTACGATACCTTCAAAGCCCGCTGCGATGAATTCGATGAAGCACTTTGCCGCGAAGCGATATCGGCGGGAGGAGAAAGGTATGCGGAGCTGTTGAGGCTGGCTGTCCGTCAAATCATGGCGGCGTGCAAGCTTGTAATCAAAAAGAACGGCGAAATTCTTTACATCACAAAGGAATGCTTAAGCAACGGCTGCGCCGCCACCGTTGATGTGGCTTATCCCACAATACCGTTTTTTCTGCTTTACAATCCCGCCTTGGCAGAGGCAATGATAAGACCCATTTACGAATATGTGAGAAGCGGGAAATGGCCCTATGAATTTGCACCGCACGATTTGGGCACATACCCCATACTTAACGGTCAGGTTTACGGAAGCGGCTTCAAAATGTCAATGCAGATGCCGGTCGAGGAATGCGGCAACATGCTGATAATGACCGCGGCGGTGACAAAGGCGGTCGGGAGCGAAAAGCTTTTCACGGAATACAGGGATATAGCCGACCGCTGGGCGAAATATCTTTCGGAATTCGGCGCAGACCCGGATAATCAGCTCTGCACCGACGACTTTGCGGGACACCTGGCGCACAACTGCAATTTAGCCCTTAAATCGATAGTGGCGCTTGCGGCGTATTCACGCCTCTGCAAAATTGCGGGAGATAATGATAAGGCTCAATATTATGAGGAGCTTGCAAAGAAAAATGCGGCGGAATGGGCTGAAAAGGCGGCTGTCGGCGACGGTACATACAGGCTGACATTTGATAACAGAGATACCTTCAGCATGAAATACAATGCGGTATGGGACGGCATATTCGGGCTGAATATTTTCCCCGATAATATGTGGACTGATGAAATAAATGGCTATGAAAAGCACTTTAATCCCTACGGTCTGCCGCTCGACAGTCGCTCGGACTGCACAAAATCCGACTGGATGATATGGACTGCCACGCTGTCCGATAATCAGGAATTTTTCAAGAAAACCGTTGACGCCTTGTGGCTTAATTATAATCTCTCGCCGTCGCGCGTGCCGCTTAATGATCTGTTTTCAACCGTAACCTCTTTACAGATTCATTTCCAGCACCGTTCGGTTCAGGGCGGAATGTTTATAAGGCTGTTGAAGGATAAAAAAATCTGTCTTTTTTAAGTGTAAAGGAGCGCCGTTATGGAAAAAAATTACGACAGACGATTAAGGCAAACGCTTTTTCCGGTGCGTGTGGTAAAGACTTTCGGAAACGTTTTAAATCATGAAGCTCTGCTTAAGGAAAAGCCGCTTCAAATAGGCTTGAATGAGCCTGACTGCACCGTTTTTGAAAACGGCGAGACAGGGGAAAATGCCGCCGTTTTGCTTGATTTCGGCAGGGAGATCAACGGCTGCGTCAGAATTCTTACCTTCTCATCGCATTCCGATAAGCCCGCAAGCGTTAATATAACCTGCGGCGAATCGGTATCGGAGGCATTGAGCGCTCCGGGAGAAAAAAATTCCACAAACGACCATGCGGTGAGAAGCGCCGATCGACTGCTTCCTTCCTACAGTGATATGACCTTTAACGAAACGGGCTTCCGTTTTGTATGCCTGCGTCTGAACGGCAAGGAAACGCGCCTTTCGGTAAGGTCTGTAGCGGCGGTTTCGGTTTACGGCGATATTCCGTATATCGGGAGCTTCTCCTGCAGCGATGAAACGCTGAACAAAATTTATGACACTGCGGCGTACACCTGCGGGCTTTGCCTGCAGAATTACATATGGGACGGAATCAAGCGCGACCGCCTTGTATGGGTGGGGGATATGCACCCCGAAATGCTTACGGTGCGCTCGGTCTTCGGCAGCATACCGCTGATGGAAAAAACGCTTGAATACATTAAGGAAGCCACACCGCTGCCCGGCTGGATGAACAATATGCCGACCTATTCCTTTTGGTGGCTGATAATAGTAAGGGATTGGTATTTTTATACCGGCAGCACAGAGTTTTTGCATAAAAACGCGGAATATATAATATCGCTTTCCGAAAGGATAAGCTCGCTTGTATCACAGGACGGCTCTGACAGTATAGGCTATTATTTCCTCGATTGGCAAACAAACGGCACCGAAGCTGCGAAATACGGCTCGCGCGCACTGCTTGCTATGGCGCTTGACGCTGCAGGCGAGCTGTGCGGATATCTCGGAAACGGGAGCACTGCGGCGCTTTGCAAAGAGAAGGCGGATATTTTAAAGAAAAGCGAATGGAAGCACTGCGGTGCAAAGCAGACTGCGGCGATGGTGGCAATGGCTGACTGTACCGATAAAAATGCGGCGGCGGAGCTGATACTCAAAAACGGCGCGGAGGGCTTTTCAACCTTTATGAGCTATTATCTTCTGAAGACGGCGGCCGAAAAGGATATATCCGTAGCGCTCGGCATTCTCAAGGAGTATTACGGCGCAATGCTGAAGCTCGGTGCTACTACATTTTGGGAGGATTTTGATATTGCATGGGCTGAAAATGCTTCTGCGATAGATGAAATTCCCGAGGAAGGAAAGACCGATATTCACGGCGATAACGGCGCATTTTGCTATAAGGGCTTTCGCCACAGCCTGTGCCACGGCTGGTCGAGCGCTCCCACGGCGTTTTTGGCGGAGGAGGTGCTCGGAATCCGCATATCGGAGCCGGGCTGTAAAAAGATCCGCATAGCTCCGCGGCTCGGAAATCTTGAATGGGCTAAGGGCAAATATCCCACACCGTACGGTACGGTAACGGTAAGCTGCAAAAATCTCGGCGGGGAAATTAAGACCGAATGGACGGCTCCTCCGGAGATAACCGTTATTACCGAGTAATATTTAAATAATGTCTACTGAATAATTGCATTAGCAAATGCAATTATATAAAATCGA
>URNB01000097.1 GCA_900549055.1 uncultured Oscillospiraceae bacterium | reverse complement strand
TGTGGACGCGATGATTATCCGCTCTGACAAGGCTGATGCCGAGGTGCTCGATGCATTCTTCAACCTCTTCGACCTGGCTGATTATTCTTCTGGCATACTGCAGAAATTCCTCGCCCTCAGGCGTTATCGTAATACCCTTTGAATTTCGGTTGAATATAGTGATATTAAGATTATCCTCTAATTCCTTAATTGCGCGGGATAAATTCGGCTGCCCCATATAAAGATTTTCGGCTGCACGGCTGATCGACTTTGTTTTGGCTATTTCAACCGCATATTTCAAATGTAAAATGTTCACGCTCTCACCTCTGCCCTATTAATTTTAGCCGACTGCGCTTCTTTTGTCAATATTTTACTTTATCAATAATCTGTCAGATCCTCCAGGTAATCGGTCACAGAGCTTGCAAACACGAATTCCTCGCAGCTCGGCTCCGACCCGGGTATAAAGGTATAAAGCTTTTTTCCGTAATAATAAACGGTGAATTCCTTGCCGTCGTTTTTCTCATATGTCTCACGCAGAGTATCATAAACGCCGGAATTAAGTGACGCTACTATACTGTAACCGCCGTCTTCCGATGATTCAAGGAGGTAAAAGTCAATATCCTTTTCACTGAAAATTTCGGTATTCCGCGGAGAAACAAGCTTTATTTTTTCCTTATAGGTATAGCTGTCGTCCCCCTTGCGGGCTTTGGGTCTGGTTTGCGAAAACATCCAGCAGAACATATCACGGTCGGAATATGCCGTGTCCCATGCGTTATGACCAACGCCGTAAAGTCTTTTGTAATCGACCATTTTCCCGCCCGCACTTAAAATCGCGTTATACATCTCATCCGAGGCGCCGCAGCCTATCGTGGTATCAGCCGTCCCATGGTATATTTTTATCGGAATACCTGTAAGATTATACGCCGAATAGGAGTTGCCTCTACCGCACACCGGAACTGCCGCCGCAAATTTCTCGGGATATCTGTCAATAAGCGCCCATGTGGCTATTCCGCCCATTGAAAGCCCTGTTATATATATTCTGTCGGGATCTCCGCCGTATTCGCTTTTAACACTTTCCAAAAGCCGCAGAGCGATACCGAGCCAGCCCATTTCATCGCCGCAGCCATCCTCATCAAGGCTCCACCAGCAGTCGCTCGGACATTGCGGCGCTAATATTATGCTGCCCGATATAATATCGCCCGCAGCGTTGAACATGCCTTTGAAATTGCGAATCTGCGTGAGGTTATCCTCTCCGCGCTCCCCGGCACCGTGCAAAAGAAGCAGAATAGGTGTTTTCTTATCCTTTTGCAGATTTTTCGGTATATAAATTCTGTACGGCAGCGTCTTGCCGCTTTTGCTGTCATAAAAATGCTTTTCCGTAAGATCCGCGCTGCTGCATACCGTTTCCTTTGCCGGCTTAAACAGCTTTGTTACATTTTCTTTACGTACGGACTTTGAGGCAGAGCTGCTTTGTTGCGGCGCCCTTGATGATACCGACGGCTCTTCATTCTTCGTCACCCGAGACTGCTGTGCCTGTGAAACCGACGGCACATCGGCGCTTTCCTCCGCGGCACCTTCGGCATCTGTGCTGTCCGCCCGGCTTACCCGACCGCCGGACACCGTATCATTCTTTTTTACGCCGATTTCTGAAACGCTTCCCAAAAATTTCGGCAAAAGAAATACCGCCCCGAGCGATAACGATACCGAAACCAAAGCCGCAACCGAAATAATTATAATCCTCTTTACCATATAGCTCCCCCTCTTAAAATAATTATACACAATTTTCCATTTTTTTCAACAAAAATATTAAACAAAAAATCAACTGCTTTATTGTTAGCGACAGAACGCCTCAATTCGGCAGGGTAATATTTTTTCTTTTTTATCTTGAAAACAGGCTGTATGTTTGATATAATTAACAGACCTATTATTTTGAAATGAGGCAGACAATTGAACGAAAAAGAAATTGCCGAAATCAGACGGCGCTTTAACCCGCAAAAAACCAACATTACGAGCATTCACGGCAGCTTTGTAAATGACCGCCGCGAAATAATCGCGGAATTCACTCTTCCGCTGGCAACCCTTACGCAGGATGAAACCGAGGCGGTGCTTTCGGTGCTTAAAAAGCTGCTTTCCGGCACACCGAGTAAAAATCTTATAGATATTGAATTTACAAACGAGCAGGTGCTTCACGGAGAAGAGCACAAGCGCCTTTTAAGGCTGCGCGATTCCTCACTTGACGATGAGGCGGCGCTGAAGAGTCTCTGCGCCGATATAACCGAAACCGTGAGAGTAGAAGGCAGCTATCTGATTCTTTCGGCTGTGGATCATTATGATGTTTTCACATACCGCGAGGATGGAAAAAAGGACGAGGACTCCACCGAGCTGTTCAATTATTTTGTATGCGGAATCTTCCCCGTTAAAACCTCAAAGCCGCAGTTAAGCTTTACCGCATTTGAAAATACATTTAAAAATATTGTTGCAAATTCGGTCGTGTCGGCTCCTCTGCTCGGATTTATGTTTCCCTCATTTGACGACCGGGCGGCGAATATCTACAATACGCTTTTTTATACCAAGGACGCTTCGAGCGATAATTCCGAAATTATCGACAGGCTTTTCAAGGCAGAGCCGCCCATGCCCGCCGCAGAGCAGCATGAGGTTTTCAGCTCGCTTTTAAAGGAAGCCACCGCGGATGAAAGTAATCTCGAAATAATCAAAAATTTCCGCGATGAAATCGGCGATATGATTACAGAGCACAAGGAAAGCCGCGAGCGTGAGCGGCTGACGGTATCCTGCGATGATATCTGCGATATTCTCTCCTCATCCGATGTCAAAGATGAAAAAATAGAGGGCTTCAGGAAAGGCTTTAACGAAAGCTTCGGCGAAAAAACGCGGCTTGATCCGCAGAATCTTGTTGAAACGAAGCGCCTTGAGCTTAAAAATGCGGATATAAGCATAAAAATAAATCCGGAACGCGGCGAGCTTGTTAAGACGCAGGTTATCGACGGTGTTAAGTACATACTCATCCGCGCCGATGAGGAAATTGAGGTCAACGGCGTACCGATAAATATTGAGTAGGTGTTTTTATGAAAATGCTTTTTAAGCAGCGCCTTTTTTCCTGGTTTGACAGCTATGATATTTACGATGAGTCCGGAAACACGCTTTATACCGTAAAGGGTCAGCTTTCGTGGGGTCATTGCCTTAAAATATTCGGTGCCTCCGGCGAGGAGCTTGGTACGGTTAAGGAAAGAGTATTCACCTTTTTGCCGAAATTCGAGCTTTATATCGGCAGCAGCTATATAGGCTGCATCAAAAAAGAATTCACCTTTTTCAGGCCGTCCTTTAATATCGATTTCAACGGCTGGCATATAGACGGCAGCTTCCCGGAATGGGATTACACGGTATATGGTGCCGGCGGCTCGGTTGTGGCAACCGTTTCAAAGGAGCTTTTCCGCTGGACAGATACATATGTTATAGAAGTCGCCGATACGAGCGACGCGCTCTGCGCGCTTATGCTTGTGCTTGCGATAGATGCGGAGAAATGTTCGAGAAACGACTGAACGCAAATCAGACGGTTTCCTGCATTTTCCGATAAAAAATGCGCAGAGGTCTTGAAATAACAGACAGGATATGTTAAAATGTGTTTGTAAATTTTCGGCTGCGGCAGATATGGTTTTTGCCCGGCAGCCGCAATACAGCAATTTTGGAGTGTAAAAATGTCGGATAGTTATAAAAATAATAATATTAATTTAAAGGATCTGTTTCATTTTGCTTTGACCAAATGGAAAATTTTTGCCGTTCTCGCGGTTTTCTTCGTCGCCGCGGCGGCAATTTACTCTTACTTATTAGCAACTCCGCTTTACGATTCTGCGGGAAAGATCTACATAATAAATAAAGAAACCTTAACCTCTGCGGAGATATCGGCTTCCACCTATCTTACAAGAGATTACACAAACCTGATTGCGGACGCCGCGGTTTTAAGTGATGTTTCAGATAAGCTCGGGAAAAAGTATTCGGTAAGCGAACTGAAGAACGCCATTACCGTAAATAATCCGGAGAATACCCGCTTTATAGAAATCAGCGTCAGAACCGCCAGTGCGAATGATTCAAAGGTAATCGTCGATACTGTCTGCACCGTTGCGCAGGAAAAAATCACCGAGCTTTTGGGGGTCGATCGCGTCACCATAATCCGCAAGGGTACGGTAGCGGCATCGCCGTCGGTTCCGAACAAAACAAAAAATATTATGGTGGCATTTTTGCTTTCCTGCTTCACATATGCCGCAATCGTTTTCGTTTCGTTTTATTTTAACGATAAGATTGAGGACTCTGCCGATGTTGAAAAATGCTTAGGGCTCACCGTTCTCGGAAATATTCCCTGCAACAGCACAAGACGGCGTTCAAAATAAAACTTTCTAAACAAACCTCGTCGAAATGGAGAATATAAATGTTTGTAGAAGAAACAACACAGAATGATTTGATTTCAAATATAGGAACAATGGGCGCAGGAAGGGTCAATTTCAATACCTCCGCCGCGAACGACTACCTCACAAAGGAAAAATTCAAAGCACTTCGTACCAACCTCTTTTTCTGCGGAACGGATATGAAGGTCATTATGCTCACAAGCTCCCGTGAAAACGAAGGCAAAAGCACAATTTCGACCGAGCTTGCGAAGAATCTCGCGGAAGCGAATAAAAAGACCCTGTTTATTGATGCGGATATGCGCAAATCCATGCTTCAACCGCGCAATTTAAAGCAGCATAGCTATATGGGTCTTTCGGAGTTTCTTTCGGGTCAGGCGGAATTGAACGAGGTCATTTACAACACGCAGGACCCCGATTTTGATGTTATTTTCAGCGGTCATTTCCCGCCGAATCCCGTTGAGCTGCTCGGCAGCGCACAATTTTCATCGTTGCTTCAAAGCATGCGCGGCATCTATGATTATGTGATAATTGACTCTCCCCCGCTCGGCTCGGTTATAGACGCGGCGGTAATGGCACCCGCCTGCGATGGAACAATAATCGTTATGACCCCCGGCGTTATAACCTATTCCGAAGCCCGCCAGGTCAAGGAGCAGCTTGATAAGAGCGGCTGCAAGATCCTCGGCGTAATTCTTAACGATATTACCGGCAAGCACAAAAAGGATTACAAAAGCTACTATAAAAATTATGGATATTCCGCTTCAGCAAAGGGTAAAAAATCGCGCTGATTACGAAAGGATATAAGTCATGAGCAATATTTCAGAAATCGACAAAAACCTTGCCGTAAACGAAGTCACCTCAACAGACGGATTGATTTTCCGCAATTGCTTATCCTCACCCTTTTCACTTCACGGACTGCTCCCTACAACCCCGTTTTTCCGACTGCCGCTTGAAATAGCGGAAACGGTGAACCCGGGCGTCATGGGGCTTTGCCGCAATACCGCCGGCGGAAGAGTGCGTTTTAAAACAACCTCAAGGCGTATTGTGCTGCAGGTTGAATATGACGGAATCTCCCCCATGCCGCATATGCCGCTTACAGGCTCTGCGGGCTTTGATATGTATATTTTTGCAGACGGCGCATATGCCGGCTCCTTTATTCCGCCGATCGACTGCAAGGATTCCTTTAAATCGGAAATCACGCTTCACGATAACTCCGTGCGGGATATAACAATAAACTTTCCGCTTTACAACAGCGTTAAAACTGTTCACATAGGCTTAGAGGAGAGCGCTCTTTTGTCATGCAGCGACGGCTATACGGATAAAAAGCCCATAGTTTTCTACGGCTCATCGATAACGCAGGGAGGCTGTGCTTCACGCCCCGGCAACTCCTACCAGGCGCTTATTTCCCGCCGCTTTAATATTGATTATTTTAATTTCGGCTTTTCAGGCAACGCACTCGGCGAAAAAACCATGGCGGATTACATAGCGGCTCTTCCCATGTCGCTTTTCTTCCTTGATTTTGACCACAACAGCCCGAACGCCGAGCATTTAAAGGCGCATCATGAAAGCTTCTTTTTGAAGATTCGCGAAAAGAATCCCGATCTGCCTGTTATCATGGCGACAAAAACCGATATACCGCGTTCGCCCGCAGCCGAAAAAAGCAATGCTGCACACCGAGCGGTAGTGTACGAGACCTATGGAAACGCCGTAAAGCGCGGCGACCGAAATGTTATTTTCATTGACGGTGCGACCGTCTTTTCAAAGGCGCTTACACTCTCCGCCCCGGCGGACAGCTGCACGGTAGACGGCTGCCACCCGAACGATCTCGGCTTTGCATGCATGGCGAAGGTCTTCGGCGACGCAATCGAAAAAATGCTCGGTCTTTAATAAAAATTCATTTATAAAAGGGTGTGGTTCTTATGTCAAGGCACAGCTCCGTTAAATGGATAACCTGTAAAAGCTGCAATCACGAATACAGCAACGAATTGCAGCGCTGCCCCTCCTGCGGCAAATCTGCACCCCTCTCCCTTTCAAAGGCACTCGGTGCGGTATCGATTGCTGCGGTTGCCGTAATTGCCGTTTCGGGAATAATACTCGGCTTTACGGAAAAAAAGCATACCGATATTCAATCAAAGCAGGCAGTAAGCTCCGCCGCCGTATCGGCGCACCCCACCGCCTCGTCACAGAGCGATTCAAAGCAAGAATCCACGAATATTGAAAGCCCAATCCCGAGCTTTTCGCAATCAAGCAGTGAAAAAACAAGCGCTATTCCCTCTGCATCGGCAATATCTGCCGTAAACAGCCGTACCGAGACATCGGCACCCGAGCAAAGCTCAACGAGTCAAGCGCCGCAGAGCAATGTGCGCGCCGTTGAAACCGCCGATATTGTTCTGCCCGACTTTTTCAGTGCGAACGACGGACTTAAAAGCTGCCGAGATCAGTATCGTCCGCTTTCCTTTATTCCTTTAGTCTCCGGTATGAAAAATTCAGCCTATAATTATAATAAACCGTTCGCAGCTGATTATATTTTTGAGCTTGGCGGCGACGGTATTGAAAAAAGACTGTCCTACATATACAGGGTGCAATTCAGTCTTTGCGATATTAAAAGCGCAAAGGAAAAATTTCAAAAGCATATCGATGATAATTCCGACTTCTTTAGGAAACAGCTTGCCTTATACAAGGAATATTCTTCGGATGTAACGGGCATAGAGATTATATTTAAAAGCGATATATCCAATCAAACACTCGCTTCGAAAATTTTCAGCTGAACAATATAAACCGAAGGCTCCCTTGTGTAAAGGGAGCTGCCGCGGTCAGCGGCTGAGGGATTGTCAAAGACTAAAGATTAATATAATGTCTACTGAATAATTGCATTAGCAAATGCAATTATATAAAATCGAG
>URNB01000096.1 GCA_900549055.1 uncultured Oscillospiraceae bacterium | reverse complement strand
AAATGAAATAAATTCTGTTTTTGCATCGTCGGGGTGTGGATTATCCGTTAAGGATTTCGGCTTTAAACTGTTTTAACCAAATGAAAACAAGGACTGTTATTAAATAATTTATTTTCGACAAAGTAAAGCCGCGAAATCATACCTTTCGTTTTTAAATTGGTTGACAGTAAAAATATACAGAATAAAAGCCGAATAATGTCGAAACGGCGGGCGTGATAAAAAAAGTCCGCTTAAAATTTTTTCAGCAGACATAATTCTCTCATTTTTTCACCTTTCGAGTCATATAATTTGATATGTAGGCTAAACGCCGAATGTAAAAAGGAAAGGTGATCAAATAATGAACGGTTTTTTTCCGGAAGGATGGAACACACAGGTAACGGACAGCAAAAAGGCATTTACCCCCGCTTTTCTTGCGGAAGCACAGGCAAAGCAAACAGTGCTTGAGAGCACAGCGCTTATGTGCGACGCAGCGCACAATCTTATAATAGATTTAGGGCAGATAAAGGGTATTATACCGAGAGAAGAGGGAGCTATCGGCATAGCCGACGGCTCAACGCGCGATATAGCGCTTATTTCCCGCGTGGGAAAGCCCGTATGCTTTGCGGTAACCGCAATAGGCAATGATGAAAACGGCAGACCGTGCGCCGTTCTTTCGCGCAGAAAGGCGCAGCAGCTTTGCAGGGAATACATATTGACCCAAAAAAGCGAGGGCGATATTATAAACGCAAAAATCACGCATATGGAGTCCTTCGGAGCATTTTGCGATATCGGCTGCGGAAATATAGCGCTGCTGCCGATAGACGCGATCTCCGTCTCGCGAATATCCCACCCGCGCGACCGCTTCTTCATCGGTCAGAATATTCGTGTAATAATCAAAAATATTGCGCCGGACGGAAAAATCACGCTTTCCCATAAGGAATTGCTCGGCACATGGGCTGAAAACGCCGCGCTTTTCTCTCCCGGGCAGACCGTAACCGGAGTTGTGAGGAGTGTTGAGGATTACGGAATATTCGTTGAGCTGACGCCGAACCTTGCAGGGCTTGCAGAGCCGTGCGATAACGCCTCGGCGGGTAAGCAGGCAAGCGTATATATAAAGAGCATTATACCCGAAAAGATGAAAATAAAGCTGATCATCATTGACAGCTTTGAGGGCGGCTATGTGCCGCAGATCAAATATTTTCAAAGCGGAGATCGGCTTGAAAGTTGGGATTACTCCCCCGATAATTGCTTCAAGCATATATCAACCAAATTTTGCGGATAAAACATCCGACCTCTAAAAAAAAGGCTTCCCATCATTCGGGAAGCCTTTGATACAGCTGCGGCTCTTTGGCAGATTTATTCCTTACGGCAAAAATAAATACCGATTGCAAAAGCCCCAAAGTGATTATATTCACTGCCGTTAATATATCCGAATATTTACCTGTGCGGTCGGAAAATATTCTATTCGCCATAACAGCATTAAACACAAAATTCAAAACGGTGCAAAGCAGCAGGAGAGCAAACAGATACGGTTCAAATTTCTGCCAAAGATAAAAATAAAGACTCAATGATATCTGCGCAAGGGTCAGAATACCCGAAAGCGTGCCCAAAGCACTCTTCCCCGCTGTTTTTCCGAGCAAATATTTATTGTAAAACGGAATCCATGCGGCAGCCTTTGCACCGGCGCTCATTCTCATAAGCGCAATGCATTCAAAGGTATAGCTTATAAGCGAATAAAGAAAAACCGATACCAATAACGCAACATAAAAGAAAAATATGACCGAAAGCATTCCGGTAAGCAGCACAATGCTGAAGCCGCCCATAATCAATACCCCTCGCCGTAAAAATTATAGTTTTAAAAAAGCACTTGCGGGCTGCAAGCGCTGAAAATGAAAAAACGCCGATTGACGCTTTTTCAGGAAGCGTGCCGAAGGTCTTCGGCACGCAGACTCACTCTTCTTCTTTTTCGCTTAATTCGGCAAGCTTTTTAATGCAGTCCTTGCATACGGTGTAGCCGCCAAACTGCACGCTGTCTGCCAATGAATCGCAGAAAACGCAGGTGGGCTGATATTTTTTCAGGACGATCTTATCATCCTCCATGTAGATTTCAAAGCTGTCAACATCATTTTCAACCTTAAAAAGCTTTCTGATTTCCTTGGGGATCACTACGCGACCCATTTTGTCTACCGGTCTTACAATTCCGGTTGATTTCATATTAACACCCCCTGTCAATCGTATTATACCATTTCGGCGTCAAAATGTCAAGATTAAGCCGCCGACGGGTTCGTGTCAAGTTTTTGCAGGAAAATTTTTTTGATAATGCCAATAGTGAATTAACGACTGTTTTTTCCTGCATTTATTTCACACTAAGTTTATCATACAAAGCGCCCCTCAAAGCAGTCGGCGGACCGCAGCGAGGGGCGAATGTTTAAGCTATATTACATTTCAGCAAGGTTAGCTTTAAGGTTTTCAAGCTGTTCCTTCAGCTCGTGCGGCAGCTTGTCGCCGAACTTCTTGTAGTGTTCTTCGATCTCGGCAGCTTCCTTCTCCCAAACGGTCTTGTCAACCTTTAAGATGCTCTTTAAGGTATCCATATCCATGTCAAGGTCGGTAAGGTCAATATCCTCCGGCTTCGGAACATAGCCGATAGCGGTTTCGGTAGCGTCAGCCTTGCCCTCGCAGCGATCGATTATCCAGTTGAGGACGCGCATATTGTCGCCGAAGCCCGGCCATATAAAGTTGCCCTCATCGTCGGTGCGGAACCAGTTAACGTTGAAAATCTTCGGAGCCTTATCACCGAGCTTTATGCCCATATCGAGCCAGTGACGGAAATAATCTCCCATATTATAACCGCAGAACGGCAGCATAGCCATCGGGTCACGGCGAACAACGCCTACTGCGCCCGCAGCGGCAGCCGTGGTTTCCGATGCCATGGTAGAGCCTACGAACACGCCGTTGACCCAATCCTTCGATTGATATACCAGCGGAGCGCACTTAGCGCGGCGGCCGCCGAATATAATAGCGGAAATCGGAACGCCTGCGCCCTTATCGAATTCATCCGAAATGCAGGGGCAGTTCTTGGCAGGAGCGGTAAATCTTGAGTTCGGATGAGCGGCATAGGTGCTCTTATCAGCCTTATCAAACTTGGAAGCGTCCCACTTGTTACCCTTCCAGTCAATGCAGTTCTTCGGCAGATCCTTGTTAAGACCCTCCCACCAAACCGTGTTATCATCAAGATTCAAAGCAACATTTGTGAAGATGGTATTCTTCTTTGTGCTTTCAAGCGCATTGAAGTTTGAGTGAGCGTTGGTGCCGGGCGCTACGCCGAAGAAGCCGTTTTCGGGGTTGATAGCGTAAAGACGGCCGTCCTCGCCTATCTTCATCCAGGAAATATCATCGCCGACGGTCCAAATCCTGTAGCCCTTATCGCGCAGATATTTCGGCGGAATAAGCATTGCCAGGTTTGTTTTACCGCAGGCAGACGGGAAAGCAGCAGCAACATATTTAACTTCGCCCTTCGGATTCTGCAGACCCAAAATGAGCATATGTTCAGCCATCCAGCCCTCTTTCCAGCCCTGGTAAGAGGCTATGCGGAGCGCAAAGCACTTTTTGCCGAGAAGAACATTTCCGCCGTAAGCGGAGTTGACCGAGATAATGGTATTATCCTCGGGGAACTGGCAGATGTAGCGCTTTTCGGGATCGATATCGCAGGATGCGTGGAAACCGCGAACCCAGTCGTTTGAATCGCCTAAAACATCGAGCACCTTCTGACCTACGCGGGTCATAATAGCCATGTTAAGAACAACGTACTTTGAATCGGTAACCTCAATACCCACCTTTGCAAGCGGAGAGCCGATCGGGCCCATTGAGAACGGGATTATATACATTGTTCTGCCCTTGTAAGAGCCGCGGGCGATATCATAAAGCTTTTTGTACATTTCCTGCGGGTCGCACCAGTTGTTGGTGGGGCCGGCGTTTTCCTTTGTCTTCGAGCAGATGAAGGTTCTGTCCTCAACGCGGGCAACATCGTTCGGGCGGGTTCTGTGCAGATAGCAGCCCGGAAGCTTTTCCTCATTGAGCTTTATCATTTCACCGCTCTCAACAGCTTCCTTGCGGATGCCCTCGAGCTGCTCCTCGCTGCCGTCTATCCAGACGACCTTATCGGGGCTGACAAGCTCTTTGACTTCGTCAAGCCATTTTAAAACCGTTTTGTTGTTGGTCATAATTATATCCCCTTTTCGTAAAAGTACAACTTTCGTCAGCCTATATTATAAGCGATTATTTTTCCAAATTCAATAAGATTGTAAAAAAATTAACAATATTTTAATTTTTTCCCCGAAATTCTTCTTTTAATACCGATTATATATGTAAATAATATTGACAGAACCCCGAAAAAGCTTTAAAATAATTACAAATGATTTAAGGACTGAAAAGAATGAAAGACGGTTTTATAAAAGTCGCAGCGGGCGTCCCGCGCTGCACCGTGGCGGACACGGCTGCCAACACTGCCGAAATCAAAAGGCTTATTGATAAGGCGGACGCAGAAAAAATAAATCTTTTGGCTCTGCCGGAGCTGTGTATCACGGCATATACCTGCGGCGATCTTTTCTTTTCACAGGCGCTGCTTATCTCCGCCGAAAAAGCACTTGCCGAAATTTGCGAATACACCGCCGGTAAATATCCGATTATAACAGTCGGCGTTCCGCTTTTGTACCGTTCAAAGCTTTATAACTGCGCAGCCGTTTTGCAGGGCGGCAAAATCCTCGGCATTGTTCCGAAAACCTATATGCCGAATTATGCCGAGTTTTATGAGCAACGGCAGTTTTCTTCGGGCAGAAGCATTGAGCAAAACGCAGAAATTAATATTTGCGGTGTCCCCGCTCCGTTCGGTACTGGGCTTGTATTTGCACATTCCGAAATGTCCGAGTACACCTTCGGCATTGAAATATGCGAGGATATTTGGGCGGCAGCCCAGCCGTCCGAAAGGCTCTGCCGCGGCGGCGCCCATATAGTTATAAACCCCTCCGCCTCAAACGAGATTATAGGCAAAGCCGTCTACCGCCGCACCCTTGTGCTTTCCACCTCCGCAAGGCTTTTGTGCGGGTATATTTATGTATCGTCGGGCAGCGGCGAGTCAACGCAGGATTTAGTCTATTCGGGGCACTGCATTATAGCCGAAAACGGCACCACGCTTGCCGAAAACAAGCCCTTTGAGGAAAAGGAGCTTACCGTTACCGAAATTGACGTTAAAAAGCTGGCTTACGAGCGGCATAAAAACACAAGCTTTGAGCCTGTGACGGATGTCACATTCGTAAAATTCAATCAGGAAATTCGGAAAACCGAAATCACAAGACCGATCGATAAAGCGCCCTTTGTGCCGTCGGACAAGGCTGCATTAAGCTCCCGCGCCGAGGCGATTTTACGCATACAGTCCTACGGGCTTAAAAAGCGCCTTAAGCACACCCGCGCCAAAACTGCGGTCATAGGCGTTTCGGGCGGGCTTGACAGTACCCTTGCGCTGCTCGTAGCGGTTCGGGCTATGAAATTATTAAACCGTCCGCTTTCGGATATTTGCGCCGTTACAATGCCGGGCTTCGGCACAACCGAGCGCACCCATTCAAATTCGGAAAAGCTCTGCTCGCTTTTGGGCGTCACCTTTAAGGAGGTCAATATAACCGCCGCGGTTGAACAGCATTTCAAGGATATCGGTCAGGACCCCGCTTGCCTTGATGTGACCTACGAAAATTCGCAGGCGCGCGAGCGCACCCAGGTGCTTATGGATATTGCCAATAAATCGGGCGGAATGGTTATAGGCACGGGCGATCTGTCGGAGCTGGCTCTCGGCTGGGCGACCTATAACGGCGACCACATGAGCATGTACGCGGTAAATGCTTCCATTCCGAAAACGCTGGTACGCTATTTGGTGGCACATGAAGCTGCCCAGACAGAGCCGGCTCTGAGTGCGGTGCTGCGGGACGTACTGGATACGCCAGTCAGTCCGGAACTGCTGCCGCCGGAACAGGACGGCACCATTGCCCAGAAAACTGAGGAGCTGGTAGGACCGTATGCTCTCCACGACTTTTTCCTGTACTATGTGCTGCGTTTGGGATTTGCTCCCCATAAGATTTACCGGCTGGCAAAGCTGGCTTTTGCCGGCACATATAACAACGCCACCATTCTGAAATGGCTGAAAAAATTCTACTGGCGGTTCTTCTCCCAGCAGTTCAAACGCAGCTGTCTGCCGGACGGTCCCAAGGTGGGCAGCGTAACGCTCTCCCCCAGAGGAGATTGGCGAATGCCCAGTGATGCCTGCGTGACATTGTGGCAGAAAGATCTGGAAAATATTCCGAAAGAATAACGATTAAAACACAGAAAAAACAGCGGATACCCGATTCGAAAACGGGTATCCGCTGTTTTAGGCAATACCGCACAAAAAGCGTCTGGCTACTTTGTACGGTATTGCCTTTATTCGAAGATGAAAAAAATTCAGTTTATGCTCCGACCCAGGTACGCACTGCTTCCGGCAGCCAGCTGATGCGAAGCAGCAGCGGCATCACTGCCAAGGCTGCCAATCCAAACAGCACTCCCAGCACTGCACCGCACAGCACGTCTGACGGATAGTGCACACCCAGATACATACGGGAAAAGGCAATGAGCACGGCAATTGTCAGTGCTGCAACACCTACCCACAGGGGCAGCATTGCCAGAAACACAGTCGCTACTGCAAACGAGCTGGACGTATGACCAGAGGGAAATGAAAAATCGTGAGGTTTCCGAATCAGGAATTGCAGGCTTGGAATCTTGTCAAACGGTCTGGCACGCTCCACCAGATTTTTCAAGAAAGCATTGCAGACCAATGCAGAAAACACCAGTGACAGCAACGCCGTCAGAGAAGCACGCCTTGTCTGCTGGCGAAACAGCAGGCAGGCACACGCCGTCAGCCAGAGGATTCCGCCGTTCCCCAAAAATGTTGCCGTTTTCATCGCCGCTGTCAGCCATGCACGCCGCAGGCGTTCCTGAAACCACAGCAGCGTCTGCTGTTCCCAGTGCTGTATCCGATGCCGCATACGCCTCACTCCTATCGTTGATTCTGCCTATAGTATAGCACACCACGGCGGGAAAAGCAAGCCTTTTTCCACTTCCTTTTTCTGTTTTCATCATTTTTTCACAAAGCTTTACAAAAATCCTCTGCGGAGAGCTAAGGCATTATTTTTTTCAACAATCTTTTCAGAACATTCTTATATTGCCGTGAAGGACAATCTCTATGTGCATAAATTTTTCTGGAAATGTACAGATCGTTTGCATGAGCCAGTACTCCGCGGAATTCAACGGCAGAGTCAGCCTCATCGT
>URNB01000095.1 GCA_900549055.1 uncultured Oscillospiraceae bacterium | reverse complement strand
CTGACGGCCATTGACCGGTTCTTCTTAGACAAAATCGCCCACATTGTGCAGATTGAGAAAGAACTGTCCGACGCTCCCTTTGATGCGCAGGTTCTCAAAAAGGCCAAATACTACGGCTTTGGCGACAAAGCGGTGGCGCTGTTCTGGAACTGCCCGGAAGAGCGGGTGTACGAGATGCGGATGCAGGAAAAGCTCTTCCCGGTCTACAAGGCCATCGATTCCTGCGCTTCCGAGTTTGACGCCTATATCCCCTATTTTTACTCGACCTATGAGGACGAAAACGAATCGGTAGTGTCGGATAAAAAGAAGATAATAGTTTTAGGCTCGGGACCCATAAGAATAGGTCAGGGCGTTGAGTTTGATTACTCCACGGTACACGCGGTTACCACAATTAAAAAATCGGGGTATGAAGCGATAATCATAAACAACAACCCCGAAACCGTCTCGACCGATTACACCTGCTCGGATAAGCTCTACTTTGAGCCGCTTTGCACCGAGGATGTTATGAGCATCATCCACCTTGAAAAGCCGATAGGCGTTATAGCGTCTCTCGGCGGGCAGACCGCCATTAACCTTGCCGAAAGCCTTAAAAACCGCGGAGTTAAGATTATAGGCACGGATTGCGAGGCAATAGACCGCGCCGAAAACCGCGATTTATTTGAAAAGGTGTTAAAGGAGCTTAATATCCCGCAGCCGCAGGGCAAGGCGGTAACGAAAATTGAGGACGGCGTAAAAGCCGCCGCCGAAATCGGCTACCCCGTGCTTGTGCGCCCCTCGTTTGTGTTGGGCGGCAGAGCCATGCAGATAGTGGCGGACGAAGATCAGCTGCGCCGATATTTGCGCACGGCGGTTGAAATTGACGAGGATAAGCCCGTGCTTGTTGATAAATACATTTCGGGCAAGGAGCTTGAGGTAGACGCCATTTGCGACGGCAAGGACGTTTTCGTGCCGGGAATTATGGAGCTTGTGGAGCGCACGGGCATACACAGCGGCGATTCAATAAGCGTGTACCCCACCTTCAGCATAAGCGAAAAGGTGCGCGAGACAATACTTGATTACACAAGGCGGTTAGGACTGGGAATCGGCATAATAGGGCTTTACAACATTCAGTTTATTGTTGATAAAAACGATAATGTGTTTATAATAGAAGTAAACCCGCGTTCTTCAAGAACCGTTCCGTTCCTTTCAAAGGCTACGGGATTCAGCCTTGCCGACATTGCAACGCTTGTAATTTTAGGCAAAAGCCTTAAGGAGCAGGGCTTTGATAAAATTTACCCCGGCGATAAAAAACGCTGGTATGTAAAAGCCCCCGCGTTCTCATTTTCAAAGCTCAGAGGGCTTGACGCTTACCTGTCACCCGAAATGAAATCCACGGGCGAAGCCATAGGCTACGACGATAAGCTCACCCGCGCGCTTTACAAGGCGCTTAAAGCCAGCGGTATGAATGTTATGAACTACGGCACGGTGCTTGCTACAATTGCCGATAAGGATAAGGAAGAGGCGCTGCCGCTTATTCGCCGCTTTTACAATATGGGCTTTAATATTCAGGCAACCGCAGGCACGGCTGAATTTTTAAAGCAAAACGGAATACGCACCCACGCGGTGGGGAAACTTAGTGACGGAAGTCGCGAGATAACCGACGCAATACGGCAAGGGTATGTAACCTACGTTATAAACACGCGGGATATGAATTCCTCCGGAGTGCTGTCTGACGGGTACGAAATCCGCCGCTGCGCCGTTGAAAACAACGTTACAATGTTCACATCGCTCGATACCGTTAAGGTACTGCTTGACGTGCTTGAAGAAACCACCCTCGGAATTTCCACAATAGACGCTTGAAAGGAAACGCTATGAAACAGGATTTTTACGAAGTTACGGAAAATGAGCAGATTGCCCCCTCGGTTTTTAAAATGACCCTTGCGGGCGATACCTCGCCGATTACCGCACCCGGGCAGTTTGTAAACATTAAAATACCCGAGTTTTACCTGCGCCGCCCTATTTCCATATGCGATTGGAACGATAAAAGCCTTACAATTATTTACAAGGTGGTAGGCGACGGAACAAGGGCGTTCGGCCGCATAAAAAAAGGCGAAAAATTAGACCTTTTAATTTCCCTCGGCAACGGGTACGATACCTCGCTTTCGGGCGATAAACCCCTGCTTATAGGCGGCGGGGTGGGCGTTCCTCCCCTTTTCGGGCTTTGCAAAAAGCTTATCGCCGAAAACAAGACCGTAAACGTAATTTTAGGCTTTAACACAAAATCGGAAATATTTTTAGAGGATGAGTTCCGCGCGCTCGGCGCTAACGTAGCCGTTACCACGGCGGACGGCTCTTACGGGCTTAAAGGCTTTGTAAACGCCGCAATGGAGCACGCCGATTACAGCTATTTTTACACCTGCGGGCCGAAACCCATGCTAAAGGCGGTAAACGCCGCCGCGAAGACCGGCGGTCAGTTCAGCTTTGAAGAGCGCATGGGCTGCGGCACGGGCGCCTGCATGGGCTGCACCTGCAAAACAAAAAATGGTCCTAAGCGCGTTTGCACCGAAGGCCCCGTGTTTTTAAGGGAGGAAATAGAATGGTAAATACGTCTGTCAACCTCTGCGGAATAAGCCTTACAAACCCCGTAATTCCCGCAAGCGGCACTTTCGGCTTCGGCTATGAATTTACACGGTTTTACGATATAAATATTTTAGGCTCAATATCCCTTAAAGGCACCACCAAAGAGCCGCGTTTCGGCAACCCTACGCCCAGAATTGCCGAGTGCCCGCAAGGGCTTTTAAACGCGGTGGGGCTGCAAAACCCGGGGGCGGAAAAGGTTTTAAACCACGAGCTTCGCACCCTTAAAGCGGTTTACAAAAAGCCCGTTATGGCGAATGTAAGCGGTTTTTCGGTAAACGACTATGTTTCGGCTGTTGAAACGCTTAATACGGACGACGGCATAGGTTGGTTTGAAATCAATATTTCCTGCCCGAACGTTCACGGCGGCGGGCTTGCTTTCGGCACAAGCGCCGAAAACGCGGCGGCGGTTACAAAGGCGGTAAGGGCGGTTACAAATAAACCCATAATTATAAAGCTCTCCCCCAATGTGACCGATATTACCGAAATTGCTAAAGCGTGCGAGGCTGCGGGAGCGGACGGCGTATCGCTTATAAACACCCTGCTCGGTATGAAAATAGACCTTAAAACCAAAAAGCCGCTGCTTGCAAACAAAACGGGCGGGCTTTCAGGTCCTGCGGTAAAGCCCGTGGCGGTAAGAATGGTGTATCAGGTATACGAAGCGGTAAAAATACCGATTGTAGGTATGGGCGGAATATCCACCGCCGCCGACGTTTTGGAGTTTATGCTGGCAGGCGCCGCCGCAGTAGAGGTGGGCGCTGCCAACCTTATAGACCCCTATGCCTGCAAGAAGATTATAGAAGACCTGCCGAGGGCAATGGAGAAATACGGCATAAATAATTTAAGCGAAATTATAGGAGGAGCGCACAATGGGTAAGGATGTTATTATTGCCTGCGATTTTGCGGACAAAAAAGCCTGTCTCAATTTTTTAGATAAATTTGAGGGCAAAAAACCGTTTGTTAAAATAGGAATGGAGCTTTTCTACGCCGAGGGCCCCGAAATTGTAAGGGAAATTAAGGCGCGGGGGCATAAAATATTCCTCGATTTAAAGCTGCACGATATACCGAACACCGTAAAAAAATCAATGGCGGTACTATCACGCCTTGATGTGGATATGTGCAACCTGCACGCGGCGGGCACTGCCGCCATGATGAACGCGGCAATAGAGGGGCTGACAAGAGCCGACGGCACCCGCCCGCTGCTTATAGCCGTGACCCAGCTTACCTCAACAAGCGAAGAGGCAATGCATAAAGATTTGCTGATAGAGGGTAAAATGGAAAACGTGGTTATGCACTACGCTAAGAACGCAAAGTGCGCGGGGCTTGACGGCGTGGTATGCTCCCCGCTTGAGGCGGCGGCGGTACATAATGCCTGCGGCGAGGGCTTTTTAACCGTAACGCCCGGCATACGCTTTGCCGACGGCGACAAGGGCGACCAATCGCGCGTTACCACCCCCGAAAAGGCAAAGGAAATAGGCAGCGACTATATAGTGGTGGGCAGACCCATAACCGCCGCACCCGACCCCGTGGCAGCATATGAGCGCTGCGTTAGAGAATTTATAGGATAGGTGATAAAAATGCAAGCTTATAAACACGAATTTATTGAATTTTTAGAGAGTGCCGGCGTGCTTAAATTCGGCGATTTTACCGCCAAAAGCGGCAGAAAAATCCCCTATTTTATAAACGCGGGCGAAATTAAAACAGGCGACCAGATAAGAAAATTGGGCAAATTTTACGCAAAGGCGTATTTTGAAAAGCTGGGCGATAAAAAAGCCGTGCTTTACGGTCCTGCATATAAGGGAATCCCGATAGCGGTATCGGTTGCGGTGGCGCTTTCGGAAAACGGGCTTGACGTGCCGTTTTTCTTCAACCGCAAGGAAGAAAAGGACCACGGCGAGGGCGGCGTTTTTGTAGGCTATAAACCGCAGGCGGGCGAAGAAGTGGTAATAGTTGAAGACGTTATAACCGCGGGCACGGCTATAAGGGAAAGTATGGCTATCCTCTCAAAACTCGCGGGCGTAAAGGTTGCCGCCGCCTTTGTTATGGTAGACCGCTGCGAAAAGGGTCAGACCGAAAAATCAGCTATGGCGGAAGTGGGCGAAGAATTCGGCTTCCCCGTTTACTCGGTAGTTAACGTTTACGATATTATAGAATACCTTGAAGAGGACGAAAAAAACCGCGAAAACGTGGAACGCATACAAAATTACCTTAAAATAAACGGCGCAAAGGAATGATATTAAATGAGAAGTCTTATTGATATTTCGGAGCTTACAACGGGCGAAATTGAAGAGCTTATAGGCGTTGCAAACGATATTATAGCAAACCCCGAAAAATACAGCGAAAAATGCAAAGGCAAAAAACTTGCCACCCTGTTTTTTGAGCCGTCCACCAGAACGCGCCTGAGCTTTGAGGCGGCAATGCTGGAGCTCGGCGGCAGTGTTTTAGGTTTTTCGGAGGCGCAAAGCTCCTCTGCCTCAAAGGGCGAAAGCGTGGCGGACACCGCAAAGGTTATTTCCTGCTATGCCGATATTATAGCAATGCGCCACCCGAAAGAGGGCGCGCCGCTTGTGGCTGCAAGAAATGCCTCAATACCCGTTATAAACGCGGGCGACGGCGGGCACTGCCACCCTACGCAGACCCTTGCAGACCTGCTTACAATATATCGTGAAAAGGGCGGCTTTGAGAATTTGACCGTAGGCTTTTGCGGCGACCTTAAATTCGGCAGAACGGTGCATTCGCTCATTTCCGCGCTTATACGCTATAAGGGCGTTAAATTTGTGCTTATCTCGCCGAATGAATTGAAGCTGCCCGGCTATGTTAAGGATAAGCTTGATAAAGAGGGTGTTGAATATACCGAGACAAACAGTCTTGAAAGTTCAATTGCCGACCTTGATATACTTTATATGACCCGCGTGCAAAAGGAGCGCTTTTTCAATGAAGAAGACTATTTGCGCCTTAGGGATACATACATTTTAACCCCCGAAAAAATGGCACTGGCAAGTGATAAACTGCGCGTTTTGCACCCACTGCCGCGCGTGAACGAAATAAGCGTAGCAGTAGACGGTGATATGCGCGCCTGCTATTTCAAGCAGGTGCTTTACGGAAAATATATGCGTATGGCGCTTATTTTAAAGCTTTTGGAGGTAAAGTGATGAACATTGATTCCATTAAAAACGGCATTGTAATAGACCACATAACCGCAGGCAAAGGCATGGAAATTTACCGCCTTTTGGGGCTGGAGGAGCTTGATTGCTCGGTAGCGCTTATAAAAAATGTCGCAAGCAAAAAATCGGGCAAAAAGGATATTATTAAAATCGACTCGGATTTTGATGTTGACACCGATATTTTGGGCTTTGTAGACCCCGATGTTACGGTAAACATAATAAAGAACGGGCAAATTGCGGAAAAAAAGACAATAGAGCTGCCGCAGGAGCTTACAAATGTCTTAAAATGCAAAAATCCGCGCTGCATATCGTCGGTCGAGCAGGAGCTGCCGCACATTTTCCGCCTGACGGATAAGGAGCACCGCGTTTATCGCTGCATTTACTGCGAAACGAGGGCAAAATAATGGATAACAACGCATGGGATGAGCTGTATTCCGCCGCGAAAAGCGTTTTAAACCCGCGCAAGATATCGGAATGGATGGAAGCGGGCGGCGTTGCGGCGGCGATTGAGTCGGAATCGGGCAAAATTTATACGGGAGTATGTGTGGACGGCGCCTGTACCCTCGGAATTTGCGCCGAGAGAAACGCGATTTTCAATATGATAACAAACGAAGAAAGCGAAATACGCCGCGTAATCGCCGTAAATCGGGACGGAAAAGCCATGCCGCCCTGCGGTGCCTGCCGCGAGCTTATGACACAGCTGATGCCCGAAGGCTATAAGGATATAGAAGTGATGATGAATTACGAAGAAAAAAGAATTGTCACCTTAGGCGAGCTCACTCCGCAGTGGTGGATATGAAGGGAAACTTTTACATGCGGCAGATTTTTTCTCGTGTTTATTAAAAAAATGTTTAAAAAGGGGTAAGAAATGAAAAAACATTTTACAGTAGGTTTCCTTTGTTTAAGTATAATTGCGGCTGTATGCGGCTGCAAAAGCAACAAGGATATTACGGAATCAAACGCTTATTCATCGGTTGTTACAGGTTCGGTCGGCAGTAGTACGGTCTCTGAAACGGAAGAAATCAATACTGCAGCGGAAATTACAAACAGCTCGTCGTCATCAAGCACTTCTGTTAAAAGTGAGGCTTCCGGGTGCAAACATGACTTCAGGAGTTTAATTTTACCTCCGAATTGTACGACCGGCGGATATACCGAGCATAGGTGCCAAGATTGCGGTTATGAATATATAAGTGATAAGACCGAGCCGAACGGAAAGCACGACTACGGAAAATATCTTTGTGATTACTGTGATAAAGCCGACCCTTCCCGCCCGATAGAAACACTAATTGTGTGGATGAAAAAACACGGCACCGAAAGCGGCAATTCCAAATTTTACGGCATAGAAAAAACCGTCGGAAATATTAGATACGAAATTTCAACGCCATATGATTTTCTTCCGCAAAACTTTGTCAGCTTTACTGCGACAAGCCTTTCCGGTATCGATTATTTTTCTGTGGACTTTTCCGACACCGCAGATTGCAGATATTCGTTTAGAAAATACTCGGAGGATTACCAAACTTTAATTCATGCAGACATTGAGCTTAAAAGCTCTGTTGCAAGAGCGAAGTTTATTCCGGAAGATTTTTCATATTTGTACATATATGATACCTCATATCCCAAAGAAGAGGTTTATA
>URNB01000094.1 GCA_900549055.1 uncultured Oscillospiraceae bacterium | reverse complement strand
ATAGCACTCCCTGTGGTGCGGCGCACCGCATACGGGGCAGTAAACTATGTCGTCCTCGGGAAAAAGATATGCGTGGCACCTTACGCAGCTTACACCCTCTGTATTAAGACTCATACAACAGCTCCTCTGTAATCTTCAATTTTTTCAAAAACGCTTTCAAAATACTCCTTGCCGTAGTTGTGAAAGCTGCCGTTTTTTATCATTTCCTTAAGCTCTTTGCCGGTTATCCATTTTGCTTCGGCGACCTCTGTATGCTGCAGCGTCAGCTTTTCGGCGGGCGCATTGCTTTCGGTAAGCCACACATCAAGCAGCGAATTGCGGCGCTTGATTCTTGTGAGAAGCAGCATTTTATCCCTATCTGCGGCGATTCCGAGCTCCTCAAGCAGCTCGCGGCGGGCGGCTGTAAGTGAGTCCTCCCCCGCGACGGCGGCGCCGCCGGTTGCAGCCCATTCACCCGGCATCAGCTTTTTATCATCGGCACGGCGCTGAATCAAAAACAAGCCGCTTTTTGATATCACCCAAATATGCACGACAAGGTGATACTCCCCCGGAGCTAAAACGCTGCGGCCGCGAAGCGCTGTTTTGCCGGTAGGAATGCCGTTTTCATCAAATACATCCCACAGTTCAACACTCATGACGCTTTTTTACCGTTTCCCCGCTGCTTTTGTAAATACTGTCGGGCTCTATAACGCCGCGCACAGATGAGAGCGGATAAATATTTGTATTCTTGCCTATCACCGTTCCGGGGTTCAGCACCGTGCCGCAGCCCACCTCGACAAAATCGCCGAGTATCGCGCCGAATTTTTTAAGACCCGTTTCAAGCCTTTCATCGCCCTTTTTAAGCGCCACAAGGCTTTTATCGGACTTTACATTCGAGGTTATTGAGCCTGCTCCCATGTGTGAGCGAAAGCCGAGTATTGAATCCCCTACATAATTATAGTGCGGAACCTGAACGGAGCCTATAAGCACGACATTTTTAAGCTCTGTTGAATTTCCCACCACGCAATCGTTACCCACAAGCGCGTTGCCCCTTATAAATGCGCAGTGGCGCACCTCGGTTCGCTCCCCTATAATGCAAGGGCCCGTAATACTTGCACTCGGAGCTGTTTTTGCCGACCTTGCAATCCAAATGTTTTCGCCGCGCTCCTCGTATATTTCCTTATCAAGCGCAGGACCTATCTCCTTTATATAATCGCCTATTTTTTTAAGCGCCTCAAACGGATAAGCGACGCTGCAAAGCAGCTTTTCCGCCAAAGTGCCCTCCGCGGACAAAAGCTCCTTTACGGTTATACCGATCATTGTATCACACCTTTTCAAGTCTCTTTGAATTTATTATACACGCTAATTATATCAGCATTATGAATTTTTTTCAACATTTTCTATCTTGGGTATTGTAAAAAAATAAATTGTGTGTTAAAATACATACCATAGACCTTGTTCACTCGGGTGTGCGAACGGGCGGGTCCTGTGCGACGGGGCGCTGCGAACCATGTCAGGCGGGGAACCGAGCAGCATTAAGCGGTATTCCCCGTGCGCCGCAGTAAATCGGTTCGTTCGTACACCCGGGTGAGTAAGGCTTTTTTTGTCAATCAATTCGGAATTAAAAACAGTTGATATCATTTTATTAAGGAGGATGCGTATGTCTTATCAGGCGCTTTATCGGAAATACCGCCCGCAGACCTTTTCGGATGTCGTGGGGCAGGAGCATATTACCGAAACGCTTAAAAACGAGCTTTCTGCCGGTAAGGTCACGCATGCGTATCTGTTTACGGGAACGCGCGGCACGGGCAAGACGTCTACCGCCAAAATTTTGGCAAAGGCGGTCAACTGCCTGAATCCCCAAAACGGCGACCCCTGCCTTGAGTGCGAGAGCTGCTTATCGGTTGCAAACGGTGAAAATACCGATATTGCGGAAATTGACGCGGCCTCCAACAACAGTGTTGACAGCATCAGGGAGCTGCGCGATCTGGTAAGCTTTGCGCCCGCCTCATCAAAATACCGTGTGTATATCATAGATGAGGTGCATATGCTCACCATAAGCGCCTTTAACGCGCTGCTTAAAACTCTTGAAGAGCCGCCCGAGCATGTTATTTTCATTCTCGCCACAACCGAGGTTCATAAGCTGCCTGCAACCATTCTTTCCCGCTGCCAGCGATTTGATTTCAGAAGGATCGACTCCGAGCGTATTTGCGAGAGAATACAGTATATAGCGGGGAAAGAGGGCTTGACCGTAACAGACGGCGCCGCCTCTTTAATAGCCGCCGCGGCTGACGGCGGCATGCGCGACGCGCTTTCAATTTTAGACCTGTGCGCTTCGGGCAGTAAAAATATAGACGAAGAAACGGTGGAAAGCGTTTGCGGAATGGCGGGCGGCGATTACCTTTTGCAATTAGCCGACTGTATAAACCGCCGCGACACCGAGGGCGCGCTCCTGCTTACCGATAAGCTTTACAATACATCTGTTGATATGCAGCGGCTTTTATCGGAGCTGACCTCGCATTTCCGCGATCTTATGATAATTAAAACCGTCAAGGGCGATAATAAGCCCATTGTTTGCTCCGAGGCGCGGCTTAAGGCGCTTACAGAGCAGGCAGCCGCCTTTGATATTAAGGATATTATGCACGCGCTCACTCTTTTGCAGGCGTCAGCCGCCGGAATGCAGAACGGCAACCGTCGCTGCGAAATGGAAATGGCGCTGATACGGCTTTGCACCCCTTCGCTTTCAAATGATTTATCCTCGCTCGAAAGAAGAATAAACGCACTGGAAACAGGAGCGGCAAAAATAGCTCCGTGCCCGCGCTCGGAAAGCCCTGCGCCCGCCGCGGCACAAGAACCCGAGCAGGAAATTCCG
The DNA here is from genome assembly GCA_900549055.1 of uncultured Oscillospiraceae bacterium. Taxonomy (GTDB): domain Bacteria; phylum Bacillota; class Clostridia; order Oscillospirales; family Acutalibacteraceae; genus UBA737. Next base: position 4,748 of record URNB01000094.1, on the reverse strand, counting down.
CTGCCCGAGACTCCGCCCGATGAGCCTGCCTCACCGAAATCGGATTCTGGCGATACAGAGCAGGTAGACAGCGGCACCTGGGATGAAATAAGGAGGATACTGAAAACCTCCTGCCCGCTTATAGCAGGCGTGCTCAACGAATCGAGGGCGTTCACAAGGGGTCAGTTCCTTTTAATTGACGCGCCGAACGAGAACTTCCGTTCAATGGTAAATAACCCCATGTACCGTGACGCGATAAGAAAAGCGGCGCTGAAGGTGCTGGGTACGGCTTATAAATTAGGGCCTTACACCGCAGCTAAAGCGCAGACAGACGAAAAAGACCCGCTCGCAGAGCTTGCGGGCAAGCTTAAAAATTTTGAAATAAATTAAGGAGATATAAAAATGAAAGTTCGTTTACCCAACTCCGGCGGCGCCGGCAATATGAATCAGATGTTAAAGCAGGCACAGAAAATGCAGGCTGATATGGCTGAATTACAGGCTGACCTTGAGCAGCGCGAATATACCGCAACCTCGGGCGGCGGTATGATTGAAGTAACGGTTGACGGCAAGCATCGCATAAAAGCCCTTAAGATTAACCCCGACGCGGTCGATCCCGAGGATACCGAGATGCTTGAAGACCTTATCACCGTTGCGGTGAACGAGGCTGTAGCCAATGCCGAAAAGACCGCCGAGGACGAAATGGGCGCTATTACCGGCGGACTTAATATGCCGGGGCTTTTCTGATAATGGCTAAAAACAGTATTGTTCCGCTTACCGAGCTTATAGCCCAGTTTGAGCGGCTGCCGGGCATCGGCAGAAAAACAGCACAGCGCTTGGCCTACAGCATTTTGGAGCAGCCGCCCGAGCGCGCCGAAAAATTTGCCGAGGCGCTTGTCAACGCGCGGCGTAAAATACATTTCTGCAGCGTCTGTCAGGGGCTGACGGATATGGATGTTTGCGCTGTCTGCTCTGATACCGAGCGCGACCACAGCGTGATATGCGTTGTGGCAGAACCTAAGGATGTAATGGCATTCGAGCGCACGCGGGAATATAACGGCACATATCATGTGCTGCATGGGGTGATATCCCCGCTTGACGGCATAGGCCCCGAGCAGCTGAGAATTAAGGAGCTTATGGCGCGCCTTTCGGATAACAGTGTGACCGAAATAATCATGGCTACCAACCCCACGGTTGAGGGGGAGGCGACCGCCAGCTATTTATCCCGCATGATAAAGCCGCTCGGCGTTAAGGTGACCCGCCTTGCTTACGGTATACCCGTAGGCGGAGACCTTGAATATGCCGACGAATATACCCTTGCCCGCGCGCTTGAGGGAAGAAACGAAATCTGAATATAATTCGGAATGTTGAATTCGTAATTCGGAATTAAAGAAACGTTACCTACTGCAACGGGCTTTTCTTTTTATTGCCCGGCTGCAAATCAAATATAAATAATTCCGCATTACGCATTACGAATTCCGCATTAAAAAAGTGGTGGATTTATGACAAAAGAGCAGATTGCCCGAATAAACGAGCTTGCAAGAAAGCAAAAGGCGGAGGGGCTGACAGAGGAAGAAAAGGCGGAGCAGCTGAAGCTTCGCGGCGAATACATAAACGCCTACAAGCAAAGCCTTATCGCCCAGCTTGAAAACACATATATATTAGAGCCGGACGGCACAAAAAGAAAGGTAAGGCGTAAGGACGATGCAGCTCCTCTTAACTGATACCGCGACCCTTGAATCAAATAATGATCTGCCGCTTGATGTTTTTGATAGGTTCGGCAAGGTTGCAAAATTCGACAATATTACCCGCGATGAATTGCTGACGGCGGCAGCGGATAAGGACATAATTCTCTGCAACAAAACGGTTATTGACAGGGAAATTATGAACGCCGCGCCGCGCCTTCGTTATATAGGACTTTTTGCTACGGGCTATAATAATATTGATATTGCTGCCGCGAAAGAAAGGGGTATTACCGTTTGCAATGCGGGCAGCTACTCCACAAACGCCGTGACCCAGCAGGTTATCGGCTATATTCTTATGCACTACACCAAAATTCCGCAGTACGACGCCTTTGTAAAGCAGGGCGGGTGGAAGCGCTCGGGCGTTTTTTCTCCGCTTATCTTTTCGGGCGACGAGGTATACGGTAAGACCCTCGGAATAGTGGGCTACGGAAATATAGGCAAGGCGGTGGAAAAAGCCGCCGAGGGGCTTGGTATGAATGTTTTGGTGCACACAAGAACCGTGCGCGAAAACGGCAAAACAAAATTTGTCGGGCTTGATACGCTGCTTGAAAACAGCGATATTGTAACGCTGCATTGCCCTTTAAACCCGCAAAGTGAGAAAATGATGAACGCCGCGGCTTTTGCGAAAATGCGTGACGGCGCTTTCTTTATAAACACCTCGCGCGGCGGCACGGTGGATGAAAACGCGCTTTTTGCAGCCCTTCAAAGCGGCAAGCTTTCGGGCGCGGCAATAGATGTGCTGACAAATGAGCCCATGCCGTCCGATTGCCCGCTTACAGACGCGCCGAATATAATAATCACCCCGCACACTGCCTGGGCACCTCTGCCCACAAGGCGCAGGCTTCTGGATATTGTAAGCGGTAATATAACCGCATATTTAAACGGCGAACCTCAAAACAAAATAGTCTGATACAGAAATGCAGCCCGCCGAACTCAACCATAAGAAGAGCGCGGCGGTTTATCTTATAATCGCGTCGCACAGGCTGGCTGCCGTTATCGGCTGCATTTTGCTTGTGCTTTTAATTTCGGTTTTTCTGAGCGGGATTGCGCATAGCGCTCTTTTCCTGCCGATGTTTTTCATCTGCTGCTTTTCCCAACTTGCTTCGGGAACACGAGAATAATCATATCCCAAAAGAAAATCATCGGTTTTTCTTTCGTAAAAACTGCCGTCGAGTACACCTTCACCCAAAATCTTTATGTTTTTTACATTAACCCCGAGAATGGAACCGTAAACAACGGCGTTACGATGTATATATACAGTCGTTCCGCTTTTTACTCTCAGCTCACCCGCATTGTGAACGCCGGGCCCAAAATAATAAACCGAATCGTCATTTTCGGAAATATCAAAATTGTGTATGGAATCAATAAATAAGTGCAAAACATTGTGCGGGCCGTCAAATTCAACGGTATAATAACCGGTTTTGGGAAGAGTAAAATGAACACTTCCCTCTTTGATCTGTGGGAAGATTCCTGCCGAAATCGGTCGTATTACCACGCTTTTGAATTTAACGGCAGGCGTTATGGTAAATTCAAGGCTTTGTTCGTCTGTAAAAAGCGGAAGATAGGCCGTAATTTCCGTTTGTTCAAGCGACCTTTGTTTTCCCGGCCAAGGGCGATTAAACGGCATTGCCGAAACACGCGTTTTTACTGCATTGGCTTTTTTCCCGTTTACCATTATCTCATAATGATCGCACTTTTCACTTACAATGGGATGCTCTATAAATGTAATCATTGTAAAAATTCTCCTCATTTAGAGCCTTTGTAGATTATGGCCTCTCATATTCGGACTATTTTACACTTTAAGTGAACTATTGTCAAGTTGAAATTGCCGATTGGTCGGTGTCAAGTTTTTGTAGGGCTTTTCAAAAAAGATTTCCGCTGTTTTAAACAGTAAATTTTCATATTTTTTGAGTGCCGGTAATTTTGCCGTTAATGTTGAGTTGTTCGATAGAATCAGAGCTTGGGAGTCCGGCACTGCCCCTCTGCGCCTTGCTTCGTGCGCGCACTTCGGCATGGATGCATACCAAAAAAGCGGACAGCGAAACAAAGAATTACAAAATCGTAACGCACAACTTGAGGAGGAAAATCTCATATTAAAAAAGCAATTGCAATATTCACTCCACACTCAGACAACGATTGATTGCGGTAAAAGCTCTTTCAAATCAACATTCAATCACCACTCTTTGCAGAGCTCTCTGCGTAAACAGAAGCACATATTACAAATGGCTGCACCGTTCTCCGTCCGTAAGAGAGCTTGAAAACAGATATGTTCACGCTGCCGTTTTTGAGCTCTGTGCCAAAACCGACAAGCGTTTGGGAAACCATAAAATCAAAGATTGTCTTAACCGTGATTATTGCATTACCGTAGAGCTTGCTTTCGTTAAAAGGTGTATGAAACCATTTGCAAATAGTGGCTTTGGCAAAAAGAAACCGGACACCGACTTCGATACTCTTCGTATCAAAATTGGTGTCCGGTTATGGAGCGGATAATGGGAGTCGAACCCACCTGTTCAGCTTGGGAAGCTGACATTCTACCGATGAACTATATCCGCATAATAACAATTGAGCACATGTGCCGCCCGACCCGATTTATACTTTATTATACAATACCGCAGCTGATAAATCAAGTGTTTTTTATTGTCCGTTTGAAATTTTTCCCTGCGTTGTAAAGTGATATGACCCATTTTCTTTAAAAAAAGAAGAAAATGAATGGTATAATGTTTTCATCTGCCTTGAAACGAGCCTTAGGCGAAGTGAAGGGCGGATGAAAACGGTCGGTTCACGCCGCCGGATTTTCAGCCGGTAGTTGCGCCGGCGGATGTATATTAAAAAGCGGACAGCATAACAAAAAGCAAGTAAAATAGTAGACAGGAAAGGGGAAAAACAAAGAAGCAACGGCAATCTTCTCACGAAAATTGTCGTTGCTTTTTGTGTCGATTTTACAGAAAAGCAAACATCTAAAATTCCTTTTAAAACGCAGATAATTACCCTTTTCTTATCACTGTAATTATTATAGCGCAAAAGGGC
>URNB01000093.1 GCA_900549055.1 uncultured Oscillospiraceae bacterium | reverse complement strand
GGTCTCCATACCCGCGCATATTCCTATGCCCTTAAGCAGGTCAACCGCGCTTACAACGCAGCCCGAAACGCCGTTTTTCTCCTTAAAGTTTTCAAGCTGCGGGCGTCTGCCCTCGCCCCAGAGCCAAATGGAGTTTGCCTCATGCAAGCCCTTTTTGCGGCGTTCTATGTTCACGGGGTGATTTTTAAGTATTTCATAACTCTTTTTCATCAGGTCAATAAGCGGCGCTGCGTTTTCACTCTTGCTTAAATACTCGCCTATTACCCGCCCGCTTATATCGTGCGGCGGGGTCATATTCCCAAGGTCTGTGGTTCCATGATCAACCACTAAACAGTGACGGTAGCTTACGCCGCCGTAGAATTTGTAAATATCGCTGCCGAGTTCTTTTTCAACCGTTTCTATTATTTTGTGCGCCTCTTCGGTTGAAATATCGCCCGCGCAGTAATCAACCATTGTTTTGTTTTCATAGCTTTCTTCATCCGACAGCGTTACGGTATTACAGCGCAGCGCAACGTCGGTCGGCTTTAAATCAACACCGATAGACGCCGCCTCAAGCGGCGATCTGCCCGTATAGCAAACTGCGGGGTCATAGCCCATAACCGAAAGATTGGCTACATCACTGCCCGGCTTCAGCCCCGCAGCTACCGTGCGGCACATACCGACCTCGGCATTTTTTGCCAATGCGTCCATATTCGGCTTATGGGCGCATTCCATAGGCGTTTTACCACCCAAAGCGGCGTTCGGCGTGTCTGCCATTCCGTCGCAAAGTACAACAAGATATTTCATTTTGCATTCCTCCGTATGCCATTAATTATAAGCATTTCTTCATTTAATGTAAAGTATATTTTAAAAAAATTCCGCTTTATTCCTCTAAAATATTAAAACGCACCTTGCAGTGCGTTTTAATTGATAAACAGCTTTATTTTATTGCGATTTTTTCTTTTTCTCTTTCAAGCTCTCCGGTTCCGCCCTCTACCACGCCTTCGTGCTTTAAAACCGCGGCAACGGTTCCGAAAAAGCATTTGCAGTCAAACCCGAAGCTCATTTTTTCTATGTACTCGCCGTCGAGCCTTGCCTTAACGGGAATTGCAATTTCATCCCGTCCGCTTATCTGTGCCAGACCCGTAAGCCCGGGGCGGACTCCGTTTGCGCCGTATTTATCGCGCTCGGCAATCAGATCCTCCTGATTCCAAAGTGCGGGGCGCGGCCCTATAATGCTCATGTCACCTATAAGTATATTGAACAGCTGCGGCAGCTCGTCAATCGACATTCTTCTTTCAAAGCGCTGAAAGCCGCTTAACATACTCTCGGGATTTTCAAGCTGATGTGTCGGCATATCATGCGGCGCGGTTATCGGCATTGAACGGAATTTTATTATTGTAAAATATTTCTTATCCTTACCCACCCGCTTTTGCCTGAAAAACACCGGTCCGGGTGAATCAAGCTTTATAATTACCGCAACGATAAGCATAGGTATTGCGGCAAAAACAATACCTATAAACGAAAGCACAATATCGAGAGCTCTTTTTAAAAAATTATTATACACTTATATATCACCCGAACACAGACGTTAGTTATCTTTTAAATTATATCACGGCGGCATATAAATGTCAAACATCGAAATGGGGCTGTCGAGTTAGGACGGCCCCGGTTTTATATGATTATTATGCTGTATAGAAAACTATAGGCCAAAGAGCCGGGGTTTGTGCAAAAGCTGCGATTTTGCACATCTGATGTCTGCCGTCTAAAATCTAATGTCTAAATTAACATAAGACCTTATATTTGCAACCGCGGTGGATAACTTTGCCCGATTTATACCGACTTAATCCACTTTTCCACCGAGTTATCCACTTTTTTATGTTAACTTATGCATTATACGGTTTATATTTATATTGACCTTCAGGTTTCAAGGGCGCTCTTCAAAAATTCGGAGACCGTGCCGAGGTAAGCCCCTTTATCGGACATATAGCTCATTCCGTGCCCGGCATTCGGGACTATCAGAAGCTTTTTACCCTCTGCGCGGCAGTGCCTGTGATTTTCCCTGCCCATATCGCACGGCACGAAGCGGTCGTCATCGCCGTGGATAAACAAAACCGGGATATCACATTTCTCCATAGCCTGCACCGCAGAATATTCTTCGATATCAAATCCGCCGAACAGCATTCCTCCCAGTCTTACAAGCGCATAGGTCGGGAAAATGGGATAATGCATTTCGCGTATCACCTTTTTAATAATTGCTTTGGGGGATGTATAGCCGCAGTCTGCCACTATGCAGACAACATTTTTCGGAAGCCCTGAACCTGCCGCCATAAGCACGGTGGCAGCACCCATGGACATTCCGTAAAGCGCGATCTTACAGCTGCCGCCTGCCTGCGATATAACATAATTTATCCAGGTCAGGCAGTCGTACCGCTCCTTTATACCGAAGGTAAGGCACTTTCCCTCGCTTTTGCCGTGAGCGCGCTGATCGACAAGCAGAACATTAAAGCCCGAATCGATTCCGAATTTAAGCCCGCCGCAAAAATCTCTTTCAGCACCGCTTCTGTAGCCGTGGAGCATTATAAGCCACGGGGCGTCGGCGCTTGCTATATAGCATTTCCCGAAAAGACGAAGTCCGTCATATGATGTGACAACGGCTTCCTTATACGGAATTTCGAGCGCATCGCTTATCATTTGCCTCGCCTCGGCGCTGTAGGGTGCGTATTGCTCGGTATCGGGCATTTCAAAAAGGGCTTCTCTGCTTTGCTTCGGGACGGAAAACGCAAGCCGATAGCAAAAATACGAGGCGGCTGCTGCCGCCGGAATCAAAAGAATTATTGTTAAAATCACAGGCATTGAAGGCTGCACTCCCGAAAATGAATATAAAGGAAAAGTATGGGCAAAAATACTGATAAAAGAAGGTGGATTATGGAAAATAAAATGCGCCGAAATATATTAATCGCGGCATCGGTACTCACTGCCGCGGCGGTGATAATACTCACCGTTATAGGTCTGGCGGCGGAAAACCGCGATTACGAGCCTGCCTCCTGGGTACTTAAGGCATACGGAAATTCCGTTGCGCTTTATAACGACGGGAAAATAAGCGATGTGTTCGGAGAAATAAGCCTTAACGAGCTGCCTGAGGAGGATGTGCGGATTTTGCGGAACGGAATCGCATTTCCGACCAGAGACGAGGCTGTGCAGGCAATAGAGGATTATGAATAGGCAGGCGGAAATCCGTTCCCGTCTGCCGTGCCGTTTACCGCACACAGCTTAAAATTCATCGGGGGTAATTCCGAGAAGCAGAAGAACCGCAGCAGCTGCCGCAACCGCAAACGGACTGCGGCTGTGCGTCAGCCTTATACGGAATTCCGCAGGCTCTCTGTCGCGCCCGTAAATATCAGTGACAGTTCTTTGCAGCGAAACCAAGGCGGCGCTGCCGCCGACGCTTGAAAGCGTAACGGTATTTTTTCCGTTCATTCCGCAGCTGATGACCGGAACGCAGTTTTTCATAAGTGATTTGAGAGCTTCGGAATTTGAGTCTTCACAAACGCCGATGCTGCCGGGCGGAAAATCGATATTTTCCGAATATTCCGTGACGATATCAAAATCCGTTTGTCTTTTCGGAATACATCTGTATAAAATATCGGAAATTTCCGTGCCGCATTTTGTCTTTTTGTCCGCGAATATAATTATCATAAAGCGCGCTCATCCCTCCGAAATTAAAGCTGAATTTATTATTGGCATTAATTCTTATTTTATCAGCACAAAGTGAAAAAGAGCCGTAAAACGGCTCTTTTCCACTTTTAAGGGGTTTGAGGAGAGAACTTCTCTTTTTGAGAGAAATTATACCAAAACGGGTGCGGCTCCCTTTTCGGTACAAGCATATAATAAACTATAATTTTTTCATTTTTGTGAACTGTTTTTAAATTTTTAAGGAATATAATATGTATTTCAGTCAATAATATTTTCAGAAAACGCCCGTTTGAAAGGAAAATGAAAATATGAAATATTCTGAATACACTTCAAAACCGAAATTTAAAGGCAGTGCCGCCTTTTATACCGTAATCGCCTGCTGTCTGCTGGCGCTTGGCGGTGCTTCCTGGTTTGCGGCGTCGAAAATAAGCCGCAGAAGCAGCGACGGCAATAACTCTCCCTCGCAGATTCCGGATTCGCCGCAGTCAAGCGCCGCCGAGAGTATTTCCGAGCCGCAGACCACTGTTTCCGAGAATGTCGGGAAAAGCGTGTCCGATGAGCCATACTCTTCAAAACCCGATGCCGCCGAGCCGAAAACCGAAAGCAAGCTCCCAAAAAAGGTTTTCACGATTCCCGTTCAGGGCGACATCATAAAAAAGTACAGCGATAAGGAGCTGCAGTTTTCGGCAACCTACGGAGATATGCGGATACACACGGGGCTTGATATTGCCTGTGCGGACGGCACGGCGGTCAGCGCCTGCTCGGACGGAAAGGTCTTATCGGTCGAGGACACCGCATTTTTAGGAACGGTAGTAACCGTCGATCACGGCAGCGGCATTACCGCCAAGTACGCCGCCTTAAAGGACATTAAGGTAAAGGCGGGCGATAAGGTTGCCGCGGGAGATATTATCGGAGCGACAGCCTCAATACCGGGTGAATGCGCCGATCAAAGCCATTTGCATTTTGAAATATATAAGGACGGTCATATAACCGAGCCGCTCAAGGCTTTGGGAATGAAATAAGCCTGCCCCCGAAATTATCGTTTAGGGGCGCATTACAAAACGGTTTCGACGGAAAAATATTCCGCCGAAACCGTTTTGTAATTTTGTTGCCTTTTCGTTTTAATTGTGTTATAATTTGTAACCGTAATGTTACTGTACTTTCTATTCAAAAAGGATATAATATATACAGATTTAATTTGTTGGATGTGTTCAGATGGTCTTTTCAAGCTTACCCTTTATATTCCTTTTTCTGCCGCTTAATTTGCTGGTTTATTTTTTTGCCAAGGATATAAAGCAAAAAAATACCGTAATGCTTATCTTTTCGCTTATTTTTTATGCGTGGGGCGAGCCGCTTTATATTCTTCTGCTTGTAGGTATGGCTTTTGCGGACTGGTATCTTACCCTTATTATGTCACAGTATAAAAAAGGCTCTGCCAAGGCAAAGCTTTTTTTGGGGCTTACGGTCGGCATCGATCTTATACTGCTCGGCATTTTCAAATACGGCAGCTTTATTCTTTCAAATTTGAAGTTTTTCACCGGCTTTCCCGCAAATGTGCCGTCTGTAATGCTGCCTATAGGCATATCGTTTTATACCTTTCAGCTTATAACCTATTGCGTTGATGTCTACAGGGGCGACGCTCTGCCGCAGCGCAGCTTTAAAACCCTGCTTCTCTATGTCAGCCTGTTTCATCAGTGCATCGCAGGGCCGATTGTCCGCTATAAGGATGTCTGCGCCGAGCTGGAGAATCGCAGAGCCACACAGATAGATATTGCCGAGGGCATTAACCGCTTTACCGTGGGGCTTGCAAAAAAAGCGATAATCGCCAACACCTGTGCGGCGCTTGCGGATACTTTGCTTGTACCGGACGGCGGGGATTTCTCGCTTCTTGCTTCAAAGAGCGCGCTTTCGCTTTGGGTAGGCGTGCTTGCCTTCACCCTGCAGATCTACATTGATTTTTCGGCATATTCGGATATGGCTATAGGCATGGGTAAAATGATAGGAATTCACTATACCGAAAATTTCGATTACCCATACATTTCCTCGTCGGTCAGCGAGTTCTGGCGGCGTTGGCATATCACCCTCGGCAGCTTTTTCAGGGATTATCTTTATATCCCGCTCGGCGGCAGCCGCCGCGGCAAGCTCAGAACGGTGCTCAACCTCTTTATTGTGTGGGCGCTCACCGGGCTGTGGCACGGCGCCTCCTGGAATTTTGTGCTTTGGGGACTTTATTTCTTTATTTTTATTGCGCTTGAAAAGCTGTTCCTTTCAAAATATCTTGAAAAGCAGCCCGCTTTGGCTCATATATATTTATTACTTATCGTCTTCTTCGGCTGGATACTTTTCAAGTTTGAAAGCGTAGGAGATATATGGTGCGTGCTTAAAGGGATGTTCGGAGCCAACGGCAATGCATTCTCCGATTTTGAAACATGGACGGCTGTGAAGAGCCATATTATAATACTTTTAATCGCTGTCTTCGCGTCTACACCGATTACAAAGCGCCTATCCGCCGCGTTTAAGTACCGCGCGCTCAGAAATAACGGCGCGCTGGCGGTTTATTCCGTGCTGCAGTTCGTGATTCCGGCGGCATTGCTCATACTTTCCGCCGCGGCGCTTGTAGGCAACAGCTACAATCCGTTTTTATATTTCAGATTTTAAGAAGGAGGCATTTCCATGGCTGAACAAAACAATAACGCTTCAAGCACGGAAGAAGTGCGCCTTCCTCCGGTAAATATGCGGAAATTCAGAATAATGAGCATATGGTTTGTGCGCTTTTTCTTCGTTTTGCTTTTTTCCTGCTTTATTTTATCGCTCATAATACCGCTGCGCCCGAAATATTCGGAAAGCGAGAAGCGGGAGCTTGCAAAATTCCCGAAATTCACCTTCACGGCGCTGGTTTCGGGCAAGTATTTTGACGGAATAAACAGCTGGTATTCCGACACATTTCCCTTAAGAGAAAAGCTGACCGATATCAATGCGTTTTTCACGGGTTTGTACGGTAAGTCCGATGTCAGAATTCAGGGTGATGTTGAAACGGGAGACGATATTCCCGAAAGCCACCCGGATGATTCATCGGGTACAGCGTCCGATACATCATCAGCTGCTTCCTCTGCGGAAAGCAGCGAGCCGTCAAAAGCAGATGGCACATCCTCCGCTTCCTCCTCTGCGTCAAGCGAGGCTCCGAAGCCGCAGACTCCGGCTCAAACCCAAACAACGCAGACACTCGGCGCGCTGCTTATAAACGGCGACACGGCGTATGAGTATTATAATTTCGTGCGCGGCACTGCGGATCTTTATACAAGCGCGATAAACCGCGCCGGTACGCTGCTTGCGGGAAAAACAAATGTATACGATATGATAGTACCTACAAGCATGGGCATTACCGCACCCGATAATGTAGTTGCCACCATAAACACCTCCGATCAGAAAAAGGCAATAAATTATATGTACTCAGGTATGGGGAAGAGCGGCGTTAAGACCGTTTCAATTTACGATACGCTTAAAGCCCGCCGCAATGAGTATATCTTCTTCCGCACCGACCACCACTGGACGGCACTCGGCGCATACTATGCCTACTGCGACTTTATAAAGGCAACCGGCGGTACGCCGGCGGCGCTTGACAGCTTTATCGTTCATCAGTTCCCGAATTATCTCGGTTCGTTCTATACCTCGAGCAAAAAGCTGCCGCAATTGGCGGCAAATCCCGATACGGTGTTTGCTTATCAGCCGAAGGAAACCAACTCCATGCAGATCTATTTCTCGGTAGGCGGTCCTGCAAAGACGGAGCCTATAATTTCGGATATGACCAATGTTTCATCCAAATATCTCACATTTATAAAGGGCGACCGTCCGTTCAGCATTATAAATAACCCCGCAAAGAACGACGGTTCTGTTTGCGTGCTTGTGAAGGAATCGTTCGGAAATGCGTTTGCACCGTTGCTGGTTCCGAATTATCAGACGGTTTATATTGTCGACTACAGATATTTCTCCGGTACGGTATTCGGCGGCAAGACCTATAATTCGATTCCGCAGCTCTGTATCGATGTTAAGGCAAAGGACCTTCTTTTCCTGAATAACATTTCCGCTACACGGAATAAGGATCTTGTAAATTCCATAAACGCCCTCATAAAATAGCTCCGTATACAATAAGCCTGCACCCGCCGC